>DATNQS010000630.1:0-3237 GCA_036703925.1 Candidatus Sericytochromatia bacterium | reverse complement strand
GTCATGGCGCGCAAGCGAGAAATCGAAGTGATGCAACTGGTTGGTGCAACAGCGATCTGGATTTATTTGCCCTTCATCTTGCAGGGCATCACCTTCGGCGTTGCAGGCGCAGTACTGTCCTGGGGGCTGATTAGCAGCATTCAGCATTTTCTCAATAACCTACTCTCCCAACAGCCCGAATTTGTTCAATTTCTAGCGAATGGCGTACAAATTAGCCCGCTGCGCGTGATTCTTCTACCGTTGATTTTGCTGGGTTTCGGCAGTTCCGTTGGCGTACTGGGCAGCCTGTTTGCCGTGCGCCGGATTGCGGTGAAGTAGGGGAGTCAGTGGGTTTAACCACCGGGATGAAAAGATTTGTCAGTCAGGACTGACAACTGCCTTCTGCTTTTACCTTCTGCCTTCTACCCATGCAATCTCAATGGCATTGTCTACTAAAAAACCTGGGTGTATGGCAAGGTTTGTTTGCTAGGTTTTCGCCGACGGGAGAGTGGCGAGAAGAAACGCCCACGATCGTCTCGTTGGAGGGCTTGAACGATGACCAAACAGTGCGTCAGACAATTCAGCGCTATGCACCGATGGTAGAAGCAGGTTCTCCTTGGCAAGCTGCTGTGCCGATCGATGAAAAAGTTTTGGAGTACAGCTCTCTGGGTCGAGGTGTGCTGTTTTTTGAGGATGGTGCGTTTTCGCAAGGCTCGATGCAGTTTGCGCCCTTTTCAGAGTTTGGGGCGGAGTTAGGTCTAATTGCGGGCGATCGTCGGTTGCGGTTGGTGCAGTTGTTCGATCGCGAGAGCCAGCTTGCACAACTTACTCTGATTCGAGAACAGCGTGCGGGCAGTGATGCTGCCGAACGCGCACCATTAACACTAGAGGCACTACTGGGTGAGTGGCACGGGGAAGCCATCACGCTGTATCCTGATTGGCGATCGCCGACTACGTACTCGACCCACTTACAAATCAGCCGTAGTGGTGACAATCAGGTAGCGCAGTCACTAACGTTTGGTGACAGTGCTGGCTCAACGATACGATCGACAGCGAACGTGGCTGGCTCACGCTTACAGTTCAATCAGGGCGCGTTGCCTGTGCAAGTGCTGCTCTTGCCAGATGGTGCCTCTGCAACCAGTCCCCTTCACATCCAGACACAGCAACCATTCTTTTTGGAGGTTGGTTGGCTCCTTCAACCCCATCAACGCCAGCGGTTAATCCGCAGCTATGACAGCAAAGGGTCATGGGTGAGCCTTACCCTGGTGAACGAGCAGAAAGTGACAACTGGCACCCATAGCCATATCAGTTAAAAGAAAAACGCTCCTACCACAGCAAAGCGATCGGACCACCAAATTTCCGCAGTTCAGCGAAGAATTTACCTTGTGCGCCCTGTTCTGGCAGAGTTGCCAGGTAGACAGCCGTTTCAGCGCCCTCATCGGCTGTAAAGGGTGCATCCGAGCCGCCCATATCAGTTTTCATCCAGCCTGGAGAGTAGGCATTGACCAAAATGTTGGTGCCCTGAAGCTCTTTCGCCAGCAGGACGGTTAACCCATTCAGCCCCACCTTTGACAGTCGGTAAGAGGGCGCAAGAGGATAGTAATCACTGCCGAGCGTCGTCAGTGAACCCATTTCACTGGAGACGTTTACAATGCGACCGTAGTTATGTGTCTGCATCAGTGGCAAGAGCGCCTGCGTGATCCGAGCCACAGCTAACACATTTGTTGCAAAGGTTGAAAGCATCGTTTCTAGCTTCACCGTCAGAAGGCTGGCTTCTTCGGGCTGGCTGGGATACACACCCGCGTTATTAACCAGAATATCGACTCTGCCGTAGGTTTGCTGTGCCCAGGTGGTTAGCTGTTGCACGCTAGAGTCATCGGTCACGTCCAGAGTGTGATAAGCCACCTGAATGCCTTCCGCTGCCAGACGTTGTTGTGCGCTTAGACCATCCTGCTCTGTACGGCTGGTCACAACAACATGAATGTTGTCTTGCTGGGCTAGTTTACGGGCGATCGCATAACCAAGCCCTTTGTGGCTACCTGTCACCAGCGCAATTTTTTGTGGCACGCTCATCGCCTTCCTTGTAGTTAGGGTTGATTTTGCTTTAGCAGCACTGTAGCAACCGTTAAACTATTGAGCAAGTCAATTTTGGCGATAGATCGTATCAATGAAATCAATTGATTTAGCTGCGATCGACCTGAATCTGCTAGTGGCGTTTGAAGCGATGCTAGAGCAGCAGAGCGTGACGCTTGCAGCCGAGCAGCTTCAGATCGGACAACCTGCTATGAGTGCGGCACTCAACCGTTTGCGTCGCTTATTTGAAGATGAATTGTTTGTGCGACTGGGGCGACAGATGCAACCAACGCTCAAAGCACAGACGATCGCTCCGGGGCTTTTGGCAGCTTTGCAGCAGATTCGTCAGGCAATTGCCTCTAGCCAAACGTTTCATCCGGCAACGAGCGATCGTGCCTTCGCGCTTGGCAGTTCCGACTACACCAGCTTTGTTCTCGTGCCACCGCTGCTGGAGTTGAGTCATCAAACAGCCCCGCTGCTCAATTTTCGCCTGGTTGGCTTTGAGAAAGACAGCGTTGGCACGTTACTAGAACAAGGCGCGATCGAGGTGGCGGTGGGTGTGTTCCCTCATCTACCGCGACAGACACAATGCGAACCACTGTTTGAAGAGCGCTTTGTAGGCATTGCACGTCAGGCACATCCAGCGTTAGAGCAGGGCGCAATGAGCCTGGAAACTTACATGAGTCTTTCTCATGCGCTGGCAACACTGCGTCGGGATAACAGTGGTGCTATTGATCGAGCGTTAGGCAAACAGGGTTTGGAGCGCCGCATTACCTTAACAACGCCGCATATGCTGGTGTTGCCCTTTGTGATCGCGTCCAGTGATTTAGTGGCAGCAGTGCCGTATCGAGTCGCCCTACGTTTGGCAAGTAGCTGTCAGTTGACCATTTTTGAGCTGCCTATCGCAACCAAACCGTGGATGGTGTCAATGTTGTGGAGTACGCTCAGCGGTCGTGATGAAGCAACCCGTTGGCTGCGCGATGTGATTAAAACAGTGTGTCGATCGCTGGAGCCTACGGCAAAAGCGCAACTCAGTCATCACCGCACGGTTGGGCTGCCTTAATTGAGCGATGAATCAGCCGACAGGGCCAAAGCAAGGCACCACAGAGACTAACGACTGCGATTACAGTAAAAACTTTCCATCGACTTTCAGGTGGATCGGTTGCATCTGATGTAGTGGTTTCA
>DATNQS010000629.1:0-4637 GCA_036703925.1 Candidatus Sericytochromatia bacterium | reverse complement strand
TCTGCTGCTGGGGCATTGGCAGCAATAATTTTCACGCCCTTGTATTGTTCAAAGACTAGATCGCTCCCTGCGATCGCCCGCTTTTGCCAAAACAACTCCAAAAACTCGCGCGATCGCTGTGGCTCTTCAGTCGCGATCGCCATTAAGTAGCCTGGTTGTTGCCCATTTGCCGTATCACGATCAATATCCAACGTGGTCACGGCAAGCGTGATTTCTTGCCCTAGCCAGGGTTGTACGTCTCGCTCGTAGTCCAGGCCAGCCGTTGCCAGCAAACTTTGCTTCAGTTGGGCTAGCTCCTGCCGTACATTTTGTCGCTCTGCTGGTGGAGTCGATACCAGTTGAAAGGCTTCTAGCTGATCGGGGTTCAGCAGCAGTGATGCCATCACTGGCGCTTGCTTTGGCACAAAAATTGCGGCACCGGGAACGCTTCCTTGCTTATTACTGAGCAAGCGGATGGGATTGCGACCCACTAACCAGTAGAAACCACCAGCGCTGGCTAACAGCAGCACCAGCACCACAACTGCCAAAACGGTGAGGAACGAACGAAACTTCATGGGCATCAGATAGCGCTAGGAGGCAACGCAAAAACAGTCCAGCATCATTATCCTGTAGCGCGTGCATCTTAGCGGCGATCGCGTCATGGCGCTTCTGATTCCTGGTTTTGTTGATGGGGAAAAGGGAGGGGAAAGAAGTGAGGGGGTGAAAGGATGACTACGATCGCGCTTCTAAAGTGTCTACTCTACACTTGAAGAGAAAACGCTTCGTCTACTCAAAAACGGTGATATCGCATGACAGACACACCCAGGATTTTGGCATTTGCTGGCAGTACCCGGACTGATTCGTTCAACAAAAAGCTGGTTAAAATTGCCGCGCAGGGTGCAAGAGCAGCAGGTGCCGAGACGACCTTTGTCGATTTGCGTGATCTGCCCATGCCCTTATTTGATGAAGATTTAGAAGCAAATGATGGCACACCTGACACTGTCCGTCAGTTCAAAGCTTTGCTGCTGGCGCACGATGGGTTGCTCATTGCGTCTCCTGAATACAACAGTTCCCTCACTGCCGTGTTGAAAAATGCGATCGACTGGGCATCGCGTCCTGCTGAAGGTGAAGCGTCGCTTGGCTGTTTTGTGGGTAAGGTTGCCGCCATTATGAGTGCGTCACCCGGAGCGTTGGGCGGTTTGCGTGGGCTGGTGTCGTTGCGATCGATCCTTGGCAACATCAAAGTCATTGTCTTGCCTGACCAGATTGCCGTGCCAAAAGCCTATGAAGCGTTTGATACAGATGGCAGTTTGAAAGATGCCAAGCAGCAAGCAGGGATTGAGAACCTCGGTGCCAATGTGGCGATGATCGCGGCAAAACTCAAAGCCGTATGAGCCACCCTAGATCCATAGATCCCCGACTTCTCTGGTTCAATCCTCGTTGGTTGCCTCTGATACAGAAGTTGGGGATCTTACAGATCTGGCAGAGATTTTGCAGTTGACCCTTTTAAGAAACCTCAGTTTGCTGGGATTGGGTGAGCCGAACAGCAGAATTTGGCACAATGTGAGAGAATCTATGACCATTGAAAAATGATTTGGTTTCTGACCTCGATCGCCACTTTGTTTGTCTCAACTGCTGATGAAAACGATCACGCTATCTTCAAAGCATCATGACTCAAGCATCTCCTCATCCTGAACAAATTCGCAGTCATCTTGTTGCGGTGTATCGAAACCTACCGTTACTGGAACAAGTAATGGTGCAGTTGTTTTCGGTGATTTATGAGCCAACCAGCCGCGCTTTATTTCTCAACTGTTGGAATTACCTGAATGAGAACGATCGTGGTGGCAAACATTTTTCAAACCCAACGCTGAAGCCCTATCTCGATCGCTTGATTGAGTTAGGAGTGTTAACTCAAGCTGGTGGTACGGGACCTCAGTGCAATCCGTTACTGGCAGAAATTGCGACTCGTGATGCGGTCAAGGCAAATCGCTTTGACCGTCTGGTGGAGGCTGTGCAGAAGGGTTTTCCCGTCCCTCGTCGCTGGAAAGATGGACCCGTTTCCTTTGGCAACGATCGCCAATTGATCCGCGAGATTCGGGTTGGCGTTTACCGCAAAGATCTCAAATTTATTAATAAGCAATTAGAGGACTATTACAGATACAGCTATCAGAAAGAAAAACTTTCTCTGGATGATATTTTTCAACAAATCTGCAATAATCCCTTTGATGCTGATTGGTTTCGGACGCTGCCATCAGAACTTTACGAAAACGCACTGATCAGCATTCTGAACTATTCCATCCTAGAACTTACACCCGCCGATGCAGCTGTTGCATTACTACAAACAGATATTGCAGACGCTGATAAACAGGGAGCGAAACAAAGCATTAAACAAAGTACAGCCATCCAACGAGTCGTTTTGACAGAGCAGTGGCTGCTGCGTGGTCGTTTGCCGGAAGCGCAACAATTGCTGGAGCGTGTGCCAGAGGATTACCAGCATCAGTTTGTGTCGCTACGGGGACATCTTGCCTTTTTGCAAGGAGACGATGCGGCTGCGATCGCCCAGTACACCACCGCGTTGAAAGCACTGAAGCAAGGCACAGGAAAACGCAAGGTCTACTTCCAGTCCATGAGTGGCTTGTTTTTTATCCTGGCGTTGCTCAAAGATGGGTCTGCTGATCGCCTCGAAGAAGCCGCAGAGTACACCAGCATTGCACGACAGGCAAAGCACTGGCTCAGTCCCACGTATGCCGTGCTGGAGAATGTGATCAAGGTGCAGCAGGGCGACCTTACCAAAAAGGCGTGGATCAGCCATATGCCGATCGCCACCCACAAAGCTGGCAACAGCCTGCAAACCCTGATTGCCTGCCTGTGCCTTTATTGGGTGGATGTTGATCAAGCAAAAACCCACCTGCCGAGGCTCTTAGAACCCTTTTACGACGATGCCGCCGCCGCTGGCTATCTCTGGATGGCAAAAACGATCGGCGAACTGCTGGTTAAGTTCAAGCCGCGCAGCCCCTATGGCAAACAGGCAGCCGCCTTGCTACCCGACAGTAAGCTGCGATCGCTGGCAGACCTCATCCAACCTCAGGAGGCGTGGGAACTGAGCCTGAATGCGCTCTCCCACTTACGGAAAGACCAACCGCAAGCGGCTGCGAAAGCGGATACCACTCAACGTCTTGCCTGGTTTGTCACCTTCTATCCCACCAGTGGCTGTGTGCTGCAACCACGTGAGCAAACCCTGAATGCCAAAGGTGAATGGAGCAAAGGTCGCCCGATCGCCCTGAAGCGGCTCAAAAGTAGTGCTGAGGAATTTGGCTATCTTACGCCTCAAGACCTCCGGCTGTGTGCCCAAATCAAAACCTATGCTTACGGCTGGGGCAACAAAACGGACTATACCTTTACCGATAGGGCGATCGCGCTGTTAGTCGGGCATCCGTACGTCTTTTGGGAAGATGCACCGACCACACGGGTTGAGGTGGTAAAAGGCGAACCAGAACTACTGGTGAAGAAAATTAAAGACGATCGACTCGCGCTGCAATTTTCGCCCGCACTCCAGGACAACAAAGAGATTCTGACGGTCAAAGAAAGCCCTACCCGGCTCAAAATCATTGACATTACGCCAGAGCATCGCCGCATTGCCGAGATTTTGGGCACTCAAAACCGTCTGGAAGTGCCTGCTGCCGCTAAGGAACGGGTGCTAGCTGCCATTCACGCAGTGTCCAGCATTGTCACAGTGCATTCTGATATTGGGGGCGGCGTGGTCACGGAAGAGGTGCCTGCTGATCCCAAACCGCACGTTCACCTGTTGCCTGCTAGCGGCGGGTTAAAAGTCGCGGTGCTGGCGCGTCCGTTTGCTCAGGGTGGTCCTTACTATCGTCCGGGTACAGGTGGCGAAACGGTGATCGCAGAAATTGAGGGCAAGCGCTTGCAGACAACGCGCAACCTTAAAGAAGAAAAGAAGCTGGCAAATGCCGCGATCGCAGCCTGCCCCACTTTTTTGCACCAAGAAAAGCAGGATAACGAATGGCTCATCGACGACCCAGAAGCCTGCCTGGAGCTATTACTGGAACTGCAAGCGCTGGGCGACAGCATTGTTATTGAGCATCCTGAAGGTGAAAAATTCCGTGTGTCGCACCAGTCTGGCTTAAAAGATTTCAAGCTCAACATCAAGCGTCAGAACGATTGGTTTGCGACCGAAGGTGAGTTGAGGGTCAATGATCAACTCGTGCTGGATATGCAGCAACTCATGCAACTGCTAGAGAAAAGCCCCAGTCGCTTTATTCCTCTGGGTGATGGACAATTTCTGGCGCTGACGCAGGAATTTCGCAAACGGTTGGATGAGTTACGAAACTTTTCGGAGCGATCGGGCAAAGGCGTGAAACTCCATCCCCTTGCAGCCGTTGCTGTTGAGGACTGGATGGAAGAAGTGGGAGATCTCAAAGCAGACAAACACTGGAAGGCTCACATCCAGCGGCTCAAGGAGATCCAAAACTTTGAACCCCAACTGCCATCAACCATGCAAGCCGATCTGCGCGATTACCAGATTGAGGGCTTCCGCTGGCTAGCACGCCTGGCACATTGGGGAGTCGGAGCCTGTCTTGCGGATGATATGGGCTTGGGTAAAACGCTACAAGGTTTGGCAGTTATCCTCACCCGTG
>DATNQS010000628.1:0-11035 GCA_036703925.1 Candidatus Sericytochromatia bacterium | reverse complement strand
GATTGTGCCTGCCACAACGGGCGGCTTTGGCAACTACCTGATCCCACTGCTGATTGGCGCACGGGACATGGCGTTTCCTAAGCTAAATGCTCTCGCCTTTTGGATGATCCCGCCCGCAGGCATCCTGCTGCTTTGCAGTTTTTTCGTCGGCGCTCCCGGTGCTGGTTGGACCTCGTATCCACCACTGAGTCTTGTTACCGATAAAGCGGGTGAGGCGATTTGGATTCTTAGCGTCTTGATTCTAGGCACGTCATCGATTCTGGCAGCAGTAAACTTCATTGCTACTATCTTCAAGATGCGCGTGGCGGGAATGGGTTTTAACCAGATGCCGCTTTTTTGCTGGTCAATGCTAGCAACCTCGACGCTGGCTCTATTGGCGACTCCTGTCCTTGCAGGGGCGCTGATCTTGCTTGCCTTTGATTTGCTGGTAGGTACGGCATTCTTTAACCCGACCGGTGGTGGTAATCCGATCGTCTACCAGCACATGTTCTGGTTCTACTCGCATCCTGCCGTTTACATCATGATCCTGCCTGTGTTTGGCATGATCTCGGAGATCCTCCCAGTACACGCACGCAAACCAATTTTCGGTTACAAGGCGATCGCCTATTCCAGTCTCGCTATTTGCTTTTTGGGGCTGATTGTTTGGGCGCACCATATGTTTACCAGTGGCACCCCGCCCTGGCTGCGGATGTTTTTTATGATCACGACGATGGTCATTGCTGTACCAACGGGGATCAAGGTCTTTAGTTGGCTAGCAACGATTTGGGGTGGCAAGCTGCGACTAAACAGTGCCATGTTGTTCGCGCTTGGGTTTTTGTCGATGTTCGTGATTGGCGGCATTAGCGGCGTCATGGTTGCGGCTGTACCGTTCGACATTCACGTTCACGATACCTATTTCATCGTGGCGCACATCCACTATGTTTTGTTTGGCGGAAGCGTCTTTGGTCTGTACGCTGGGTTCTACCACTGGTTCCCTAAAATGACTGGGCGGATGCTCAATGAGCCTTGGGGACAGGTGCATTTTTGGCTCAATCTGGTTGGCTTCAACCTGGCGTTTTTGCCCATGCATAAGCTAGGACTGGAGGGTATGAACCGTCGGATTGCGGAATATGAGCCTCGTTTTGCCTTCCTCAATCTGATCTGCACGATCGGCGCTTATATCCTGGCTGTGTCAACAATTCCATTCATTGTTAATGTGATCTGGAGCTGGATGTATGGTCCGAAAGCGGGTGATAACCCGTGGAAAGGTCTAACGTTAGAGTGGATGACCAGTTCACCGCCGCCAGTTGAGAACTTTGAGGCTGATCCTGTATTAGCAACGGGTCCTTATGATTATGGGTTTGGCGATCGTGCTACCCCAGTTGATGTACCCTTTTCGGATTCGAGGGATCCCGCACTTGCTGCTGGTCCTAACTCTTCGTTGAGAGCGACTCCTGACCCGGCTGTTGCTGTTTCGCCTGACGATCGTGGCGATAGCAATAACCATTAGGGATTGGCATGAAAAAGCACCAGTTAATTAAGTTTCGCTTTCGCTTCACCTTCCGCTTTAGTGGAGTTGAGCGCGATCAAAGAAGCTTGTCTGGTTAGAACCTGACTAGACCAATACCCTTAAAGCTTTTGATGAGTCATCGTTCGCAGCCAGTCATCGCCAATCACCAAAAAGCCACCTAACGGAAACTTCTTACCCATGACAGGTTCAACTTTAGATTCCGCCAAAACTGCGCTCAACTATCACCATGCTGAAGTTGAAGCACCCCACGCAGAACATCACGACTACAGGATTTTCGGCATCATCATCTTTCTGATTGCAGAAGGAATGATTTTCCTGGGTTTGTTTACTGCTTACTTAACCTTTCGCGCTGTTGCGCCGAGTTGGCCCCCGGAAGGCACACCAAAACTAGAGCTGCTGCTACCAGGTATTAACACCATCATTCTTATTTCCAGCAGCTTTGTAATTCATAACGCTGACACTGCCATTAAGAAAAACGACGTAAAGGGCTTGCAAAAGTGGTTTTCGATTACGGCTGCTATGGGAGCAGTCTTTTTAGTCGGTCAGCTCTATGAATATTTTCATTTAGAGTTCGGGCTGACTACCAATTTGTTTGCCAGCACGTTTTATGTGTTGACTGGATTTCATGGACTACACGTTGCGTTTGGTTTAGTGTTGATGTTGGGGGTGCTGTGGCGATCGCTCAAACAAGGGCATTACAGCAGCGAGAATCATTTTGGTGTCGAAGCTGCCGAAATCTACTGGCACTTCGTCGATGTTGTTTGGATCTTTCTCTTTCTGCTGCTCTACATTCTGTAAGCAGTTTTAAGGAGTAGGATGACGTTTTGAGGCAGCAGTTAGCCAAATTCCATAGAGAAGCAAGCTACAGTGAGCAATGGCAAATAGTGCTAGAAGACTATTATCCTAATTGCTTCAAGGTTCTAAATAGTTGAACCCTAAACAATTGAGCCTGGGTTTAAGGGTACGAAAATAAAAGGGGAGACGTTTTCGTCTCCCCTTTTATTATTATTGCGATTAGCAGTGGAGCTAATCGATCTACTTGATTGCTACTTTCGCACCAGCTTCTTCTAGTTGCTTTTTAGCATCTTCGGCATCACCCTTAGAAACGCCTTCCTTGACGGCTTTAGGCGCTGCTTCAACCAAATCTTTCGCTTCTTTCAACCCCAGACCTGTTAGGGTCCGCACGACTTTCAGAATCGCAATCTTCTTGTCAGCCGGAAATTCTTCTAGCATGACATTAAATTCGGTTTGCTCTTCCGCTTCTTCCGCCGGAGCAGCGGCGGCGCCAGGAGCCGCCATCATCATTCCACCTACAGGAGCCGCCGCACTTACGCCGAAGGCTTCTTCAATTTGCTTAACCAGTTCTGACGCTTCCAATAGCGTTAGAGTTTTTAACTGTTCTAAAATTCCATCAGTGGTTGCAGACATTTGTAGTCTCCTAAGTTTTTGGTTTTTGGTTGTCAAGCCCATTGGACATGCAAGAAAGATTGCTAGTTTCTAGAGGTTTAGTTCTAAAAACTAAGCACTAAAAGCTAATTCAAGCGGCTTCTTGATCTTTGTCGGCAACCGCTTGAATAGCACGAGCCAGCGAAGACGGCACCTGATTGATTCCGATCGCCAACTTGGCAGCCACGCCATTGATTGCTCCAGCCACTTGAGCAATAAGCTGCTCCTTGGATGGCAGGTCAGCGATCGCTTTAACATCAGCTTCCGTTAGCGCACGTCCTTCCATCACGCCACCACGAAGTTCTGTCTTCTTGGTAGCTCTCTGAAAATCCTGATACGCTTTGAGCGCACCGCCAACGTCGTCTTTAATTAATAAAAAGGCTGATGACTCTGACAACAGGGTTGTCATTGGCTCCCAAGCAGAATCACCTGTAACAGCGATTCGCATGAGGGTATTCTTAGCCACTTTACAGGTTGCGCCACTTGGCAGAAGCCGTCTACGTAAATCTGTAATTTCAGCAACCGTTAGCCCCTTGTAATTGATGACCACTGCTAGCTGAGATGTACTCAATGTTTCCTTGAGTTCAGCTACAAGCGCCTTTTTGCCCTCTAACGTTCTACCCATTTATCTTCACCTCCTTTTATTGGATGGTTTGGTCAAACTTAAACACTGCTCATCCAGTTTCATCAGGCAAAGCCATGTAAGATCAAAAAACCCCGGACTCAGAGCCGGGGTTACGCTGTAAATTGGCTGTCACTGCTGCGAAAGGCAACACTGACACTCCGAAAATACAAAACGAAAACCTCGGCAGGAAATTAAGCTCTGGGCACCCGCTGTCTCTGGCTTTGCTATGAAATTGTTGGTACTTAGTTAACGGCTAGTAATCCTACGATCGCAACAGTTATGAGGTGCAGTTGCTTGCTTAAGTAATTAAACATTAGTCTACCAACTAACTGCCACTAACGGAAAACTTAAGCTGCGTCTCCTACCTTTAAATCACGCAAGAGGCTGACGTCGACTTCAATTGACGGTCCCATCGTTGCAGCAACGTAGACAGTACGCCAGTAGCGACCCTTTGCCCCAGAAGGGCGATTGCGGTCAATGGTTTCTTGCAACGCCTTAAGATTAATCATCAAATCTTCGGCTGGAAACGCTGCTTTGCCAAACATCACGTGGACAATGCCCGTTTTGTCTGCCCGAAACTCTAGTTTACCTGCCTTAAACTCGGCGATCGCTTGCGGTAAGTCAAAGGTAACCGTGCCACCTTTAGGCGATGGCATTAAACCACGTGGACCGAGCAATTTACCTAGCTTTGCCACTTGAGGCATCATGTCTGGTGTCGCAATAAGCAAATCAAAGTCGATCGTGCCCTTTTGGATCTCGGTAATCAGTTCTTCTGAGCCAGCCAAGTCTGCACCTGCATTCGTTGCCTCAGTCACTTTCTCACCACGAGCAATGACCGCTACTCGAATCGATTGCCCCGTACCTTTTGGGAGCGCAACTGTCGTCCGCAACTGTTGGTCTGCATATTTAGGATCAATCCCTAAGCGAATATGAGCCTCTGCGGATTCTGGAAATTTAGCAGTCGCTGTTTCTTTCAGCAGGTTCAGGGCTTCAAGCGGCTCGTACGCCCGTTCCTCAACCTTTTTGTTTAATTCTTGCAGTCTACGAGATATTTTGACCATAGTTTCCTCTTGGGGTACTAACGAAGCATCGCCTCTCCCCCGCTAACGGTTTACAAAAACTACAAGCTTTGTCTAATGACACTTAGACAACGTGCAAACGAACTCTTAAGCTAATCCTTAACTGTCACGCCCATGTTGCGTGCCGTTCCCTCAACAATCCGCATTGCCGCCTCAATGTCATTTGCATTCAGGTCAGGCAGTTTAGCTTGAGCGATTTCTTGAAGCTGAGAGCGGGTGATTGAACCCACCTTCTTGCGATTCGCTTCGCCTGAGCCTCGCTCGATTCCTGCTGCCTTTGCGATGAGCTTAGATGCAGGCGGCGTTTTGAGAATGAATGTGAAACTGCGATCTTCATAGACCGAAATTTCCACGGGAACTACCATGCCTGCTTGGTCAGCAGTTCGCGCATTGTATTCCTTGCAGAACATCATAATATTGACCCCGTGCTGACCAAGCGCGGGACCAATAGGAGGAGCCGGGTTTGCTTTCCCAGCCGTGATTGCCAACTTAATGACCGCAGCAACTTTCTTTGCCATTGACTCTACTAACTCTCTTTCTGAACCTGATTGAACTCTAACTCCACTGGTGTATCGCGTCCAAAAATAGACAACAGCGCTTTAAGCTTACTGCGCTCTGGACTAACCTCAATCACCTCGCCTTCAAAGTCTTTAAAGGGACCTGACAGCACCAAGATTTTGTCTCCAGGAGCCATGTCAATTTTGACAATAGGCTCTTGCTCTTGAGCTTGCTTAAAGATGCGCTCAACTTCAGCATTGCCCAACGGCAGTGGCTTAACGTGACCACGACCGCGACCATAGCGGCGCTTTTGCTCCGCACCCACAAAGTTGATGACGTTAGGTGTATTTTTAATGACCTGCCAAGTGTCATCGTCCATCAGCATATTGACGAGCACGTAGCCAGGGAATACTTTTTCTTCTGTACTCTGCCGACTACCATCTTTGCGAAGCCTGATGGCAGGAGTTTGAGGAATCTCGATCTGGAAGATACGATTGACAACATCCAGTGTTTCAATACGTTGTTCCAGATTCGCCTTGACACGCTTTTCGCAGCCAGAGGCAACCTGCACGGCATACCAGCGACCGCTTTGAGCCGATGCTTGTTCTGACTGTTCCTCTTGTGCCAAATTTTGTTGAAAGTCGTCTGGTGCAAAAGTCATCCGAACACCTGCTTGGCTCCCCAAGCGAAGAAATTATCAATCAGGTAAATGAAGGTTGCGGAAAGGATCACCATCAAAACTACAGCGATCGATTCGCTAATAAGCTGCTGACGACTGGGCCAGACAACCTTATCCAGCTCATCCTTTGTCTCTTGCAAGAAGGCTGAAGCATTAAAGCCAGACTTTGCCTCTTGCACCTCGGTAGCTTCTTTTTTTGCCACAGTTCTTCATCTCCCTTTCAGTGCAGCGTTGAACTAGATTACTTCTTTCTTGTCTCCGTAGGGGAAACCATCTTAGAAGTTGGCGACCGTACTACCAATGTATCCCAGTTTCGGTGTCGCTTACGCTTCATGCTGCTTGTCCAAGCCATGAAACTGGATGACTTTTTGCAGCCTCTGGTAAAACAGCAAAAAGCGATCGCCAGACCAGTGTCAAACCTTACTCACGATCGCCGTTCACTAAGCGCGCCCTGGAGGACTTGAACCCCCGACATCAGGTTTTGGAGACCTGCGTTCTACCAACTGAACTAAGAGCGCTAGTGCTTCAGCATTAGCATCATCAGTCTATCAGTTTGATCGTTAGTTTGTCGGTTACTAGTGGCTAAAAGCATGACTGTCAGCAATTAGTAACCAGGCACGCTAACGACTCACTGAAGGGGACGATCAAAGCGCTGCTTAAGACGAGTTGCCTTACCAATGCGATCGCGTAGGAAGTAAAGTTTGGCGCGGCGCACTTTGGCACGTCGCAACACCTTAATACTTTCAATACGAGGCGAATGGATTAGAAAAACCCGCTCTACACCAACACCCTGAAACGTTTTGCGAACCGTGATGTTTTGATTGAGACCAGCACCCCGACGGGCGATGATGACACCCTCGTAAGGCTGCGTCCGCTCTTTGCCGCCCTCTTGGATGATGACACCAACTTTAACAGTGTCACCAATATAAAGAATTGGCAGATCCGACTTCATTTGCTCCTCTTCAATGGAGCGGATAATCTCTTGGGCGTGCATAGGTTAAGTGAAAACTCACAGTCTACAATCATAAACCATGTGAGTCACTTCAGTCTAGAGACACTGATGAAATAACTAAAAATGCTACTTGAACTTACAGGGAGAGGCTTTTGCGGCAGATGAAGGTCTTTCAGAATCTTTTTTGGATTGGTAGCTGCGTAAGCAAAATGTTCTGCTTAAACAAAAAGCGATTAAATCTGGCTAGTAGCCTCTCTTTGTATGCCCCCGTGGAGGATTGAATTTTTAGCTCTGTTTGTTGGAAAGTGTTGGAGCTAACTCAGAATGGGTAACTTGCACTATCTGAACCGTTGTTGAATCGCTCGTTTCCTACCATTCCAGTCTCTTTCGTATCTACTTGTATTTAAATGAGGACCTTGTTTTGATTACAGTCGGAGTTGTTTTCTTGCACCTACTGTCTTCCCCATTATGGCGATGGGCACTGCCGTCTCATCTGGCACTACATACTCCGGATGGGTTTCTCAGTTTGCCGGTTAGCTTAGCCACTTGGGTTGTGGCAGTCGCTCTGATTGCAGTAGCGCTAAAGCGAGTGGAATCTGAATACAAGGATCGGACAGTTCCTTTAATGGGCGTTTGTGCAGCGTTTATTTTTGCAGCACAGATGATTAATTTTCCGATCCCGGGTGGAACGTCAGGTCATTTGCTCGGCGGTACGTTGGCGGGTGCGTTGCTGGGACCATGGGCGGGATCGCTCGTGATGACGGTCGTTTTTATCGTGCAGAGTATTCTTTTCCAGGATGGTGGTTTAACCGTTCTGGGTGCCAATGTTTTTAACATGGGCTTGATTGGCACCTTTGGGGGCTACTATCTGTATCGAGCAGTTCGCTTTGCCTTGGGACGTAACTCTCTGCGTGGAACACTGATTGGTGTTGCAATTGCTGCCTGGCTCAGTGTCATCGTTGCTGCTGTTGCTATGGCAATTCAACTGGCTTTGTCTGGTACGGTGCCTCTTGCTGTCGCTCTGACCGCGATGCTATCCTGGCACATTCTGATCGGTGTAGGTGAGGCAATTATTTCTGTAACGACTATTAGTTTTATCTGGCGATCGCGCCCTGACTTACTTTACGATGCACCGCGTAGGGCGAATTCAGTGGCATCGAAGTCACTCTTGCCGCGTTAACTCATTTTTGTTAGAAGCTCATGTCAGGTATTTGCTGAGAAGCTCACATTTTTTAAGAGGTTTCACTATGAGCAACCGTCTCTACCAGCAGCGGAACCGCGCGTTTGTGCTTTCCGGTCTAGGCATTGCACTGTTAATTGCGATCGTTTTATCGCCCTTTGCAAGCTCTGACCCAGACGGGCTGGATCGAGTTTCAGAAGATCTTAAGTTTAGCGATAAGGCACTTGAGGAGCAGCCAGCCCAGAAGCTGCCGTTCCATGCTGTTTTTGATGAATATGCTGTAAGGGGAGTGCCCGAACAGATTGCTACACCGCTAGCGGGACTGGTTGGTACGCTGGTTACGTTTGGTCTGGCTTGGGGTGCGGGCAAGGTGCTTGTGCGGAAGCCAGGGGCTCCCTCTGACGATTCTCTATCAGAAGAGTGATTTTTAGCTTGCCTGACTGCTGATATAGCTTGTTGAACTCGTATTGGTGCTATTTCACCAGAAGGACAGCATGAATGCTCCTGCACATTGGTGCTTTTCATCTCGACGTTGATAGTCAGCGAGTATCGCTGTGGCATCGGTTAACGCCCAAGACTCGCGTGGTATGCACGTTGTTACTGCTGTTTGCGATCGCCCTCACACCAAACGGACGCTGGTGGACTTGGTTCGCCTATGCCCTTGGTGTTGGGGCGGTTATTTTATGCAGCCGTGTCACCCTTTCGATCCTGGTGCAGCGGGTTGCAGTTGAGTCAGTTTTTCTTAGTGTGGTGCTGCTTGGTACGTTGTTTCGTGGTGGTGGTGACGTGTTGTGGCAATGGGGTTGGCTGCAAATTACGACTGAAGGGCTTCTAGTTTTGGGCAGCGTGGCGTTCAAGGCATTGCTATCGCTTTTACTAGCAAATGTTTTGGTTCTAACAACTTCAGTGCCAGCGTTGCTTCAGGCGTTGACTGAGTTGCGGATGCCACCTTTACTGGTCGCAATCATGGCATCCATGTATCGCTATGTGGCAGTGTTGGTTAGCGAGTTTCAGTCGATGCAGCGAGCGGCGCTTTCACGTAATTTAATGGGGAGCAATCGCTGGAAGCGATTAGTCATTGGCAATATGTTTGGCTCGTTGTTTATCCGTACGCTTGACCGAGGCGAACGGGTGCATCAGGCAATGTTGTCGCGTGGCTATGATGGCTTACCACCTGCGGCAGAGTCTACAGGTGTTGGTCAGCACGATTACCTTGCGTTAACGCTCACTGTGAGCTTGACCCTGCTTGGACAGGGCATTTACCTCTTCAACGTTGTTTAACTTGCGGCTCGTATGCACCATAACCCAATAGAAATCAGTGCTTTGAGCTACGCCTATCCTGATGAAACACAGGCACTTAAAGGGATCAACCTTTCGATTAAGGCGACTGAACGGGTCGCGATCGTCGGTGCAAACGGCTCTGGTAAATCGACGCTGTTGCTACATTTCAACGGGCTGCTGCTGCCCCAAACGGGCGCGATCGCGGTCGGTGAGCTAGTGATGGCACCAAAAAATTTGAAGGCAATTCGCAACTTTGTCGGCTTGGTGTTTCAAAATCCAGACGATCAGTTGTTTATGCCTACGGTTTGGGAAGATGTCACATTTGGTCCGTTGAATCAAGGCATTAAAGGGCATGAGCTAGAGCATCGGGCAGTGGCAGCAATGAGAGCAGTGAGCCTAGACCCGCAGCAATATGGTTCGCGGAATGCCAATAATCTGTCGGGCGGTGAAAAGAAACGGGTGGCGATCGCCGGTGTTCTTGCCATGCAGCCTCAGGTGCTTGTGTTAGATGAACCCTCTGCCCAGCTTGATCCCCGCTGTCGTCGTGAACTTATTCACCTGCTAGATAGCCTGCCCTTCACGCAGTTAATTGCAACTCATGATCTGGATCTAGCGCTGGAGCTGTGCGATCGTACCGTTGTCCTTAGCCAGGGGGAGGTGGTTTTTGATGGACCTACCGAACATATTCTCAGCGATGCCGATCGGCTAGCACAGTATTCACTGGAACTGCCGTTGAGCTACAGCCGCCCTTATTGCCAGCTTGAACACGCTCCAACAGTGGTGAAAAAAGCTGTAGGTGCTGGATCGTTTGCTCAAAGCTAAGGTGATCGGATCACTAACCCCTAAACCGTTGCTCTGGGTTGCCTCGTATATTCGCCACTGCGCTGCCCTACGAATGGATTAGATTAGAGCAGAGGCCAGTGTTGAGGGAATGTAAGTTAGTTTCCTTGATTGCCTTGCTAAGGTCAGTTTCTCAGAGCTTTGTCCTATATCTATGCTTTCTACACTACTGCGTCGCTACGGTCTGCCCAGCTTGCTGTTTGCTCTTTGTCTGGGTGTCGTCTTGTGGTCTAAACTGCCTGCGGTTGGTCAAACGGCGATCCCCGACACCGTCATCGCTCAAACTAGGCCTCAAAATAGCCCTCTACCCAAACCGCAACTATCTGCTGCGCCTTCAGACGCGCTGACTGCGACCGTCCGTAAAACGGTGCTAGACAATGGGCTGACCGTTTTGACTAAAGAAGTGAAAACGGCTCCTGTGGTGACAGTACAAGTTTGGTATCGCGTTGGGTCGCGCAACGAAACCCCCGGGATCAGCGGTATTGCTCATCAATTAGAGCATTTGATGTTTAAAGGAACGAAGACGCGTCCCATCCAGTTTGGGCGCTTTTTCAGCGCGTTGGGCAGCGAGTCAAATGCTTTCACTAGCTACGATCAGACTGCCTACTTTGGCACGGTTGAGCAAGACAAGTTAAAAGCTCTGTTAGTACTGGAAGCAGACCGGATGCACAATGCACTCATTGACGAGCAACAGCTTACCAGCGAAAAGCGGGTGGTGATTTCGGAACTGCAAGGGTATGAGAACAATCCTGGCTATCGTCTGGGACGATCGGTGATGAAAGCTGCCTTTCCACAAAGTCCCTATGGTCTGTCTGTTGGCGGTACAAAGGCAGACGTACAGGCATTTACTGTGGAGCAAGTGCGCGCTTATTACCGTAAGTTCTATAGACCTGACAATGCAACGCTAGTCGTAGTTGGCAATTTTCAGACCGATGACACTCTAGC
>DATNQS010000627.1:0-5111 GCA_036703925.1 Candidatus Sericytochromatia bacterium | reverse complement strand
TTGCTGTCGGGCGAAGAACTGCTAGCGATCGCCACCACCCTTGCCGGGATGCGTACCTTGCGGCGAGTCATCGACAACCAACCCGATCTCCTAGTGCTAAACGCGCTGATTCAAGACCTGCGAACCTATCCCGAGTTGGAGCAAGAAATTCATCGCTGCATTGACGATCGTGGACACGTTGCTGATCGCGCTACGCCTAAGTTGGCAGGTATTCGAGAGCAGCAAAAACAACTGCGCGATCGCGTTTATAGCACGTTGCAAAGCATTTTGCAGCGCAAAGCCAATGCTGTTCAAGAAAGCTTGATCACCCAGCGTGAAGGGCGCTTTGTTATCCCCGTCAAGGCACCACAAAAAGACGCGATTCCGGGCATTGTCCACGACACCTCTATGAGCGGTGCAACTCTCTACGTCGAGCCACAGGCCACCGTCAACCTAAACAATCAACTACGCCAGCTTCAGCGCCAGGAACAGGTTGAAGAAGAAGCCGTGCGTCAAGCGCTGACTGATCAGGTCGCCATCGTGAAGCCTGATTTGGAACGACTACTGGCGATCGCTACTACGCTTGATCTCGCCACAGCCCGTGCCCGTTACAGTTTGTGGCTAGAAGCGAATCCGCCTCGGTTTGTGACAAGGGACCAGGAAAATGTGTCTGCCCCCCCGTCCGAATCGATCGTCCTTCGCAATCTTCGGCATCCACTCCTCATCTGGCAGCAGCAGCATGAGCAGAGACGACCTGTAGTACCGATCGATCTCGTCATCCAGCCACACATCCGCGTCGTTGCCATCACTGGACCTAACACTGGTGGCAAAACCGTCACACTCAAAACCCTTGGTCTCGCTGTACTGATGGCAAAGGTTGGGCTATATGTGCCTGCCCGCGAACCCGTCGAGTTACCCTGGTTCGACCAGGTGCTAGCAGACATTGGTGATGAGCAGTCCCTAGAGCAAAGCCTGTCTACCTTTTCAGGACACATCCGGCGGATTAGTCGCATTTTGGCAGCGTTGGGAGAGAGGGATGAGGAGGCAGAAGGCAGGAGGCAGGCGGCAGAGGGCAGAAGGCAGGAGGCAGGGGGAGAAATTCAAACCTCAAACCCTAAACCTTTTCTTGCTGCCCCATCTCCCTCTGCTTCTCTACTTCCCACTTCCCACTCCCCACCCCCCACCCCCTACTCCCTCGTCCTTCTCGACGAAGTAGGTGCTGGCACCGATCCCTCGGAAGGTAGTGCCTTGGCGATCGCGCTTCTAAACCACTTGGCCACTCATGCAGGCTTGACCATTGCCACGACTCACTTTGGAGAACTCAAAGCGCTGAAATATCAGGACGATCGATTTGAGAATGCCTCCGTTGAGTTTGACGATGTGTTGCTATCGCCGACCTATCGCTTGCTATGGGGCATTCCAGGACGCTCGAATGCACTGACGATCGCTCGCCGATTGGGGTTGGATGCGAACGTTGTAGAGCAGGCGCAAGCCCTGGTCGGTGGTGCTTCAGACGATGTGAATCAGGTGATTGCCGGTCTAGAAGCCCAGCGTCGCCGTCAAGAAACAAAGTCTCAGGAGGCAGCGCAACTCTTAGAAAGTGCCGAACGTCTCCACCGCGAACTGTCTCGGAAAGCTGCGTCACTGAAGGAGCGAGAGCAGTCCTTACAGCAGGCACAAGAACAGGCAGTACAAGCAGCGATCGCTCAAGCGAAGAGTGAAATTGCCCAGGTCATCCGTCAGCTACAGCAGGGACCCATCTCAGCACAAGCGGCACAGCAAGCAACAGATTCACTACATCAGCTTGCCGAACGCCGTTTACCCTCACGCCAACCCAAACCGCCCAAGCCAGGATTTCGTCCTCAGGTGGGCGATCGCGTTCGTATTCCGCGTCTCGGTCAAACGGCTGAAGTCCTGACGGCTCCCAACGATGACGAGGAAATTACCGTTCGCTTTGGGCTAATGAAAATGACCGTGCCGATCGACGATGTGGAATCGTTAGATGGGGAGAAAGCGGTTAAGAAGCAGTCAGCGGTCAGCAGTCAGCCATCAGCAGTGAGCGGTCAGGACGCAGGAATCAGAAGTCAGGAGCCACTCAAAACTCAAAACTTAAACCTCAAAACTTCAAACGCGCCGCCTCCTGACACTCAAAACCCTACTTCCGATACCCCTATTATCCGCACTGCCCGCAACACGATCGACATCCGGGGTAGTCGCGTTGCCGATGCCGAGCCAATGATGGAACAGGCGATCGCCCAGGCGTATGAAAGTGGCGCACTGTGGATTATTCACGGACATGGGACGGGCAAATTGCGGCAGGGCGTACATGCTTTCTTACAGCAACATCCTCAAGTCGAACGGTATGAACTGGCAAGCCGTGCGGATGGCGGTGCAGGCGTAACGCTAGCTTACCTGCGTTAACCAGTAAGCCTAACCAAGTTACTAACCAAGTAAGGACGCGCTGTGGTGGTAAACAAAGTGCTGGTCAGCAACGTGGTGGTTCTTCATAAAATTCTTTTAGGGTGACTTGCCAGTATTCTGGATAGGGAAGTTGGTTACTGGAGACACTCAATAAAGTCCTGTATGTGGCGAATCGACCCGTATTGTACTCGTGAACAGCAATGGAAGCCGTCTGCAACTCAGCCGTTCCAGAGTTTCTCCCACCATAAAATTGCGAATTAACCTCTTGCCGATCCGGCCAATGATAAGCCTTTCTACTCTCGCTACGATAGTCCTCAATGCGTTGAAGTAGCTCGTTATGAGCCTTTCTGCGCTCACTGCGATCGTCCCCAAGGCGTTGGGGCAGCTCATCATGAGAAACCTTGCCGCCGCGATAGTCCTCCATAAGTTGGCGTGGCTTATCGTGCTCATCAACAGAATGACTTTGCAGGGGGTTGCGTAGTGCATCAGGAAGCCTAGGAATGATCTCAGCTACCACTGCTTGATCGGGGGGATGTCCAGGGAAATGGTATGGGGGACGTATAGTGCACTGGTACAGGGTAGTAACTTCTCCACTGATAAGACTAACCTCATACGCTGCTGCATCCTCATGGGGGTAATGAGGAACCCATATTCCAGTGTTCGGTGGTGGTGGAGAATATTTTGAATAGATTCGCAAGGTTTGCTGAGACAAGTCACACAGAGTATGAGTCGCTCCACCTGGTAGCCATAGCGGTTGCGATCGCATCAGCAGTTGACCGTCTGTCGTCAAATAGGCGGCGATGGCATCACCTTGCACTGCCCATAAAATGTAATCACTGACGCGCAAGGGATAGGCATCATCTTTCGATTCCCACTCAATCGCACCCGACGTGATCGAGCGGCACACGATCTTGCCCTCCATGGAGCAGTAAAACAAGCTGGATTCAAGCAAGTCAACGGCAAGTGGATGCGGTAGAGCCTGGGTAACTGCGGCTCTAGGGGCAGGGTAAAGCAAGGTGGTTGGCGGTGGCGGCAGCTCTTTAACCACAGGTTGTTTGCCCCCAAGCTGGAGTCTATTGATCGCGCTTCGCCAAAGGTTCAACCATTTCCACATCTGGTAGTTCCAAACAAGTCAAGGATGCACTGTAATCGTGAAAGTACTAAATTGCTTTAGGTCGATATTCTAACTTTTTGGCAAACGATCGCAGCTTCCTTTCTAGCCACAACATTCGCTGGCATAACATGGCTTGGCTGTCCAAGTAGCTTCTGACAATGTGATCTACTTGATAAGCAGCTTACGGTGGTAAGGCAAGCGACAGTCAATATCACGTTATCTCAGCCATCCTTACATCTTTAGAGCCACTCGTTAGGCGATCGATTCCATACACTAACCGCTAAAGTGCTGAAAACCTCGCTCAAGGGTCAGCGGTTGATCGGGTTGGTTCCCAGTTGCATCCACCAGCCAAACCGCTGGATCTTCAGTGATCGTGCCAATGATCGCTGCGCCACTACCCAACCGCTGCACCAATGCCTGCGCCCACGCCAATGGTAAACAGAGAATTAGCTCAAAATCTTCACCGCCATATAGTGCCCACTCCAGCGCTTGTTCTGCGTCCACCCATTGCTGCAACGCAGACGGTAGGGGAATCTGACTCCGCTCAATTCTCGCGCCTACCCCGCTAGCACGACATATTTGCACGATCGCGTCAGCTAGCCCGTCGCTGCTGTCCATGCCTGCGATTGGGGAGAGGAGTGAGGAATGAGGAGAGGAGGAAGCAAGGGAGGGGGAAGCAAGGGATATTGAGTGTTGAGCGCCAGTTTGAATTGTTCCCTCTGCCTGCCCTCTACATTCTGCCCAGAGCAATTCCACCACGTCCAACCGAGGCTTGGGACGCTGGTGGGCATGAATCAGCAGGGCACGATCGCTCTTACTTAACGCTTCTCCTAAGGCAGGATGTAACAGCAGTTCAAGCCCCGCTTTTGAAGCTCCATGTATGCCTGTTGCAATGAGCGCGTCTCCTGGTCGAGCAGTAGAACGGCGAATGAGCTGGTTGGGCGGGGCTTCTCCAAAAGCAGTAATGGCGATGGAAAGAACGGGCGATCGACAGAGATCACCACCTACGATCGACGTTTCGTACCGGTTCAAACATTCTGTTAGCCCGTGATACAGTCCTTCAACCCAAGCCACTGGAGTGTTTCCAGGCAGTCCTAGCCCGACTGTAATGCCTAAGGGTTTTGCTCCCATTGCTGCCAGATCAGAGAGATTTGCCGCTGCTGCTCTCCACCCTGCATCTGCCGCCGATGTCGTCTGTTCGCTAAAATGCACGCCATCAATTAAAACATCTGTGGTAATGACCAACGATCGCCCCGGATGCGTGGTTAATACCGCTGCATCATCTCCTACAAAGTCGGGTGGGCAAAACGACTGTACCAACTTCAGTAGACCTTGTTCACCGATTTCTTGGACGTTCAAGGATGGCTTATCACGTTTCACTTTAGTGTTTGGTGCAATGATCGCTCACGCTTAATGCATTTGCAACCAGACTGTTATATCAGTTGGCATAGCAAAAGCTGCGGCTCACCCAGAATCCAGGCAGCAAAGCGATCGGGATATTTCTGTGCCAGCAGCTTACAAAGGTTATCGAAGGACATGGCGTTGAAGCCTCAGCGCTGCCGCAAAACCGATCACTGTTTGCCGACAAAGCTGAAGG
>DATNQS010000626.1:0-1982 GCA_036703925.1 Candidatus Sericytochromatia bacterium | reverse complement strand
TTGCCATCTTTGCGCCCAGTCGAACCTTTACTTTTGAGGGAGGTGCTGGCAGACGCTCTAGAATCAAACACACGGCTACGGGCTGGACCAGACTGGAGGCTTGTTGCATCCGATTTGAATTGTCGCGCTCGAATCGCTGCGGCTGCACGTGCGTGAGGAGAGGTCGTCGTGCCATTAGAGTCGGGTCCAGAGCGATAGTCTCCGGGTTTGCGTAAACCGCCGCCGGGCTGAGCCGTCATGCTGTTGGCGAGACTATCCAGGTAGGGTTCCAGATCAAGTGCCCTGAAAATGTCATCAGCGGATTGGTAGCGATGACGCACAGACACTTCAAGCATCTTTCTCAAGACGCTAATGAAGTGATCATTAATATGGACGTGTTTTTGCCAGAGCAACTCGCCAGTAGACGGATCGTAATCCAGATCTTTCGGCGATTTTGCAGTCAGTAGATAGATACAGGTAACGCCCAGAGCGTAGATGTCGCTAGCAGGAACGGGGCGCATTGCCATCTGTTCAGGTGGCGCAAACCCAGGGGTGCCGATCGCGTAGGAGGTGAAGGCGGTCTGCTCAGAGTTGACGGCGTTTGGCTGATTTTGATATTTGACAGCACCAAAGTCAATCAGCACAAGCTTGCCATCTTGAGCGCGACGGATCATGTTGGCAGGCTTGATATCTCGGTGAATAACTCGATTTTTGTGGATATACTCTAGAACAGGCAAAACTTCGCTGAGAAAGCGTTTGACCTCTTGTTCAATCAGCGGCCCGTCGCGTTTCACGATTTGCTGTAGAGTATAACCACTGACGTACTCTTGTACTAGATAAAATTCTTGATTTGCCTCAAAGTAGTCGAGTAAACGCGGTACCTGGGGATGGTTGCCAATTTGACCGAGCGTACGGGCTTCACGCTCAAAGAGTTCACGCGCCATCTGCAAAACGTGGGGAGCGGTTGCGCTTGGACGAAGCTGCTTGATGACACAGTTTGGTTGACCAGGCAGAGATTCGTCGATCGCGAGAAAGGTCGCGCCAAAGCCACCCTGACCGAGAGCCTGAATCACCCGATAACGGTTATTGAGCAAGATACTGGAGCCACACGCTGGACAAATCTCAGCAGGGGCGGGATCTTCAGGACTAGGACAGCTTGGATTTAAGCAGTAGCTCATTTAACATCACTCGCTTTGACGTTGCCTACTGGGATATTGCTACCCTAGTTTCATTATCTGTGCAGGAACAGCAAACAAGAATGTCGTTCATGCGGGAGAACCCTTGAAGAGTTGCTAAAGTTTCTCCATCTACGCGTAAAGCTATTGATTCTATCCTTATATTCACGGATGTTGCCATCTCTTCAAGATACACCTTTCCTCCAGGATGCCCAAAAGCAGGGAGGGGCGCAACAGACTGATAGCCAACCCTCTTAAGTTATTACCGATGCCAGGACGAAATTCCGAACGTTTCGTGATCGATTTCTTCTTTCTTGATTCTCTATTGCTAGAAGGATTTTGAAAAGGTATCAACATAATTCGCCATTAGCGGAAAGGGGAAAGGGTGGAAAGGTGAAGATGTGGAAAAGTGGAGGGGTGGACGAGTAGACGGTGGAGGACGGGTAGGACGGTAGAATGGTTTTGCATAAAGAAGGTTGGCAAGCAGGTCATGCGTATTTCTTTGAACTGGTTAAGCGAACTGGTTGACATCACAATGACTCCAGAGGCGTTGGCAGAAATGCTGACGATGGCAGGGTTTGAAGTGGAGGAGATTGAGGATCGCCGGACGTGGGCAGATGGTGTGGTGGTCGGAAAGGTGATCGATCGCCAGCAGCATCCTAACGCCGATCGCCTGAGTGTCTGTCAGGTTGATATTGGAGCAGCAATGCCCTCGACGATCGTCTGTGGTGCGCCTAACGTCAAAGCAGGCTTGTTGGTGCCAGTAGCAACACTGGGTACATTTCTGCCCCGAGTGTCAGACGGTCTGAAAATTAAGCCTGCCAAGCT
>DATNQS010000625.1:0-2955 GCA_036703925.1 Candidatus Sericytochromatia bacterium | reverse complement strand
TGCGGGTAGCCCAAACGCATCCCACCCCATTGGGTGCAGCACCCGATAGCCCTGCATCCGCCGCACCCGCGCCAGTACATCCGTAATCGTGTAGTTGCGAACGTGCCCCATGTGCAGGCTACCGGACGGATAGGGAAACATGGACAGCGCGTAATACTTTGGCTTGCTGCTGTCTTCTGGTGTCAGGTCTACCCCCTGCTCTGCCCAGGTTTGCTGCCACTGTTGCTCAATTGAAGCGGGATTATAACGGGACTCCACGAAAACGGCTCCTACTCAGTCCTTTTGCTTTACTCTACCCTACCTGATTGACTGCCAAATCTTTTGAGCCAGACCGTTATAGAGGCACAGTTTTGCTCTCGTCTGTGATCTAGCCAAAAAAGGGGGCATTTCGTCGTTGAGTATCAACAGCAGCAGATGACGGATAGGAACTAAAAACGATCGTCAAACTCTCCTCGTGTTAATAGCTTGAGCGACTGCAAATTGCGATCGTGTCAGGGGTTGCTATTCACTTTCGCTTGCCGTATAGTACAAAAATACTAATGGGGACAAACGAGAACAAGCCGTGACTCACCGCTACGGATTCAGTATAGAGAGGAACCCATGACATCCGCTACTCGACAGACAAAAGTTAGAAAGCCCCCCACTGCGATCTCTGAAACCCGCACCCTTGCCCTAGATGCTGGCAACTATGACCTCAAATTTTGGGATGGGCAAGCGCATCCAAAAGCCATTCGTTCCGTTCGGTTTCAGCTTCCTCAAGGTCGGGATGCCGTGCGCTACACCGAAGCATCGCCTTTGATCGAGCTACCCGATGGCACTCGGTATCACTTTGGCGCACAGGCGTACAAATACCGTCGCCAGCAGCAAACGGTCATTGAGAATAAAGTCGAACTTTCACGGCTGCATCTCTATGCCTGTATGGAACCCTGGGAAGGCAATACCGAATTTGCGCTCGATATTTATGCCTCGACTCCCGAACCGGCTAAAAACGAAGACGCGATTCGACAACAGTTGTTGGGGATGCACGAGTTCAAGCGTAATGGGCTGGAGTATCGGGTACTCGTCGAGCGGGTGGAAGTCGAGCGAGAAGGCATGGGCGCTTACCATTACGCCCAGCGCCTAGGTCTGATTCCTGATACTGGTTATACGATCGTCGTGGATATTGGTGGCGGTACCTGGCTGACGCGCTTAGTAGATGCCGAGGGTGATGTCATTGACGAGAACGTGATGGATCGCGGTGGTGCTTATGAGCTAGCCACTTCCATTAGCTTCGATCGTCGCCTTACCAATGCGCTTGGCACCACTGCCGACCCCAGCCTGATTATGGATGGCTTTCGTACAGGGCACATCTATGCCGATACAGAGCTGACCTGGCAACCCTGGTTGGAAGAACACCTTGACTCCTGGTTTAAAGGCATTTTCCAGACAATCAAGGCTCAGTACACGCCTTATATGGCGCGGGTTACTCGTTTTCTAGTCACGGGCGGCAGCTCTCACCTGATTTCAGAGCGGTTGGCAGGGCGCAAGCTCTTTGCGGTGATGACTGACCCACAATTCGCGAATGTGCGTGGTTTATTTCCGATTGTGAATGGAGCACAGCTATGTATGACAACAAAGTAAGACTAAGCCAGGATGTGCTGGAAAAAGCCAGCCTGATTGCCTCTGAGTGGGGCTTGAAGAATGCCCGCGCTGCGGTAGAAGCTGTCTTTCGTAAGTATGCGGATGAGTATCTGGATGGCACCGGACGCACGCCTCAATGGGCGACCCATGACGCAATGCCTGCGACGAATGCATTTACCCCGATGCCCGATCGCACACCGCCCGATCGCTGCGAAGCCCTGAACGAACTGGATGATTTGTTAGGGCTGTAGTGCACAAGCGTTCAGCCATTAGCCATCAGCCATCAGCTTTTTGCTGAACGCTCAATCAACGCTCAATAGTAAGATGCAAACCGCTTTGGGTTGTACTGTCAGCAAGTGCCGCTAGGATAGGCGTATTTGCTGCCGTTGCGGAAACCTATTGCTGAACATTTTATGGTTGCTTCTCCGAATGCCGAGCCTGATGGCAATGAATCCCCTTTAGCTGGTCAACCTGCTCTGGGACAACCAGACGAGGCAGTGGTAGCCTTACCCACTGATGCGCGATCGCCGCAGTGGTTGTCGCCTCAGCCAGTACCACAATGGGCTTCGCCACCAGAGCCGATCAGCCAAATTCTGGATGCGCCATCAACGCCAGATATTCTCATTTCGCCCGACAAACAGTGGTTGGTTGAGCTTGCCCAACCATCTCTACCGACGATCGCCGAACTGGCAGAACCTGTAGTCGCGGTGGCTGGTTTTCGTCTTAACCCCAAAACCAATGCCCCAGCACGCCATCGCACCTATCGCGGGATGCGGCTGAGAGCATTGCGGTCAGACATTAGCAACACGATCGCGCTACCTGACGACTCTCGTATTAGCTATCTCCGCTGGTCGCTCAATGGTCAGCAGCTAGCCTTTGTGCTGACGCAAGCCAACGGGTTAGAGCTATGGGTTCTTGCGCTACCAGACGGTATGCCGCGTCGGCTGACTGCGCCCGTACTCAATGCAACCTATGGCACTCCGTATCGCTGGCTGCCCAATGAAGCGCTGCTGTGCAAGTTTATCCCAGCCGATCGTGGTGCTCCTCCAGTAAAATCTGCTGTGCCCACAGGACCGATCATTCAAGAAAATTTGGGGCGTAAAACTGCCAGCCGTACCTACACCAATCTGCTGCAAAACCCTCATGACGAGGCGCTTTTTGAGTACTACGTTACCTCAACCTTAGAGCGAGTGTGGTTAGACGGAACGCACGATCGGCTACTTGATCCCTGTCTGCTGGATGAAGCCATGCCATCACCGGATGGCAACTACATTCTGCTGAAAACGTTGCAGCGTCCGTTTTCCTATCAGCTACCCAGTTCGCACTTTCCTCTGC
>DATNQS010000624.1:0-1642 GCA_036703925.1 Candidatus Sericytochromatia bacterium | reverse complement strand
AGGCTATGCAGCGTTCTCGCTCCAAGACCAAAGCCTGATGGCTGGTGAAGACGATACCGAAAAAGCGGCGCGTGTAGCAGAACGGCGGCAGCTTACACGCAAAGTTGTAGTTGGCGGCATTCTTAGCACTGTGATTATGGTCGGAGCCATGTCTGCCATGTTCAACGTGCCGTTTCGCATCCGTGCCTTAGACAGTCCCTGGGTACAACTTGTACTTGCAACGCCAGTGCTGTTCTGGTGTGGCGCTGATTTCTTTAAAAATGCCTGGAAAGCCGTCAAGCGGCATACTGCAACCATGGATACGCTCGTGGCGATCGGTACAGGCGTTGCCTACAGCTATTCCATCTTTGCCACGGTTTCCCCTGGCTTTTTTACCGCTCAAGGACTGATGCCAGAGGTTTACTACGAAGCAGCAGCCGTCATCATTACCTTGATTTTGCTCGGACGGCTGTTTGAAAACCGCGCTAGAGGGCAAACCTCAGATGCTATCCGCAAACTGATTGGGTTACAAGCTAGAGATGCCCGCATTATCCGGGCTGGGCAAGAGATGGAAGTACCCATTCAAGCAGTGCAAATTGGCGATGTCGTCGTAGTCCGTCCGGGTGAAAAAATCCCTGTCGATGGGGAAATTGTCGAAGGCTCCTCGACGATCGATGAGTCAATGGTTACGGGCGAAAGTGTACCCACCAAGAAGCAAGCGGGTGATGAGGTCATTGGAGCCACCATTAATAAGACCGGTAGCTTCAAATTTCGTGCCACCCGCGTTGGCAAAGATACGGTGTTGGCTCAGATTGTTAAGCTGGTGCAGGAGGCTCAAGGCTCGAAAGCGCCCATTCAGCGGTTAGCCGATCAGGTGACGGGCTGGTTTGTGCCAGTTGTGATTGCCATTGCGATCGCTACCTTTGTCATCTGGTTTCTAGCGATGGGCAATTTTACCCTGGCGCTGATTACCACTGTTGGTGTGCTGATTATTGCCTGCCCCTGTGCCCTAGGTTTAGCGACACCTACGTCTGTCATGGTGGGTACAGGCAAGGGCGCAGAAAACGGCATTTTGATCAAAGGTGCAGAGAGCTTAGAGCTGGCGCATCAAATCCAGATCATTGTGTTGGATAAAACGGGCACCATTACGCAGGGCAAGCCAACTGTGACTGATTTTGTCACCACTCAGGGCACCGCAAATAGCAATGAGCTAAAGCTGCTGCGTCTGGCAGCTTCGGTTGAGCGCAACTCAGAACATCCCCTGGCAGAAGCCGTTGTTAACTACGCTCAGGCGCAACAGGTTAACTTAGCCAACGTGCAAGATTTTGAGGCGATCGCGGGTAGTGGTGTGCAAGGCAACGTATCGGAGCGACTGGTACAGATTGGTACGCAACGCTGGTTTAACGAGTTAGGCATTAGCACTCAGGCTCTACAACACGATAGAGACCGCTTGGAAGCACTCGGCAAAACTGTGATCTGGCTTGCCATTGATGGAGAGGTGCAGGGAATTATGGGCATTGCAGATGCGATTAAACCCTCGTCGGCTCAAGCCATTCGAGCCTTACAGCGCTTAGGGCTAGACGTAGTCATGCTGACGGGAGACAATCGCCCTACGGCTGAGACAATCGCCCGTGAAGTGGGTATCTCACACATCATTGCCGAA
>DATNQS010000623.1:0-3280 GCA_036703925.1 Candidatus Sericytochromatia bacterium | reverse complement strand
TATTTCACGATCGCACGCCCAAAAGCTCATCGAACAAGGGCAGGTAGCGGTGAATGGGCAGATTTGCACCTCTAAGAAATTGATGGTGCAGGCAGGCGATCGCCTCCAGATCACGATTCCCGATGCCCAACCGCTCGATCTTCAAGCAGAAGACATTCCTCTGGACATTCTTTACGAAGATGATCATTTGCTGATCATCAATAAACCAGTGGGATTGGTCGTGCATCCGGCTCCAGGGCATGAAGGCGGCACATTGGTTAATGCGTTGCTGGCACATTGCGACAATCTGGCAGGCATTGGTGGTGTGCAGCGTCCTGGCATTGTGCATCGGTTGGATAAAGATACTAGTGGCGCGATCGTCGTTGCTAAGACCGATCAGGCACATCAGCATTTGCAAGCGCAACTAAAAGCAAAAACGGCACGACGAGACTATCTGGCAGTGATTCACGGTGCGCCCGCAGCCGAGAGTGGCACGATCGATCTGCCGATTGGTCGCCATTTAATCGATCGTAAAAAGATGGCAATTATTCCCGAAGAAAAAGGTGGTCGCCGTGCCGTCACGCATTGGCAGGTCAGAGAACGGCTGGGAAACTACACCTTAATGCAGTTTGCGCTCGAAACTGGACGCACCCACCAAATTCGAGTACACAGCGCCAAAATGGGCTATCCGATCGTGGGTGATATGGTCTATGGTGCAGGGAAATCGGTCGGTGTAAAGCTGGCTGGGCAGGCACTTCATGCATGGCGGCTGCAACTAGAGCATCCCGTGTCAGGGCTGCCTGTCATCGCGATCGCGCCCATCCCCGCTACTTTCTCAACCCTGGTCGAGTTACTGCGCCGCCGCCATTCTTCATCACCTTCAAGAATTTGAGCAGCTGAGAGGCTTATAACGTCACGATATCGATCGTTTCATCAAGAATATGTTGTAAAGACTCACGAGCTGCCGGAGACATACTCAATCTCATTCAAGATATGCCGACCGATGTAAAGACTTAATGACTCGATCGTGATGCGGTCAACGGCTCTGCTGAAAAGCATTAAAACTCCACTAATGAACTAAGCAGCCTAGCTCGTTTGACAACAGCGACTAGACCCAATCCATTTATGGAGAGTTTTTGGTTCTCAAACAGCGCTTTGCCAAACACCATTCCAGGGTGCGCCGCCTGTTTCTAGACCGCCACGATCGCTGTAGGCTTCCAGTAGAGTGGTATGGCGCTGGCGATCGGTTAACCGCAGGGTAATGTGCCCTAGCATGGTGTCTCGGCAGGCAAACACTAAACCATCGGCTGTGGGAGCACGTAAGGCTGTACCAGGAAGATCAGTCGTGCCGGTCAGCTCTACCGTAAACTGGCTGTTTTCTGCCCACATTCGCCAGTGCCCCCAGGGCTGAATCTCCCAATGCACTTGAGCATTCCAGGGGGCAAACTCATAAAACGTGCCGCGATAGTGCAACCCAATCATCGCGACTGATTCCATCCACCACAGCACGCCTCGACGACCGCCGCCTGCCGTTAGCGCCAGGTCAGGCTCCCCTTCAAAGCTGTTGCAGTTGAGCCAAAACCACTTTTGCGGAAAGGCACCACCCCAATTTTTTTCGCTGTAGGCTGGGGCGTTCTCAAACTCGTAGCGATCGCCATGCCACTCAATCCAGCCCGTTGCCAACCCATGCGCCATGAGTATCTGCCAACCCGGTTCAAAGATTTGCAGAGACGAGAGCCAGCCTGCTGTTGATTGTTGCTGACCTATTGCCTTGCCCCACCCATAAACTGGCTGAATGCGATACTCCCACTGCGCCGAAGCGCCTGATGGTTCCTGCAAACTGCCCTGATGCCAGGTAGCCGTTGCCTGGTAGCCTTCCTGGATCTGTTGAGTGAACTGTGCTGGCGGGAGATAGTAAGGGGTGAGGGGAGTGTTGAGCTGCTGGCTGCTAGCTGCTGACTGCTGACCGCTAGCTCCTCTCACCTTGCCCCAATGCCCCAGTCCCAGCGTGTGCTTCCATGCCCAAAAAGTATGTACATTGGGAAAGGTGCGGCAGAGGTATTCGTCGTTAGGACCAAGGATTTGGGCAGCTCCACCGCTGTGGGGTTTGCCGCCGATCGGGTCTTCGATCGAGTACATAAACGCAAACGTCTGTCCACTATCGGGCAGCGTGACGCGGTAGTACCAGCCTTCAAAAAAGCGACGATCGCTGCCATCCCAGTGGTAGCCGCTATGAGGGGTCTGTAAGCGGCTGGAATTAGTTGGCGGTAGGGTGGCAGAAGACAAAATAGGGCACTAGGGGCAATCAGGATTTTCTGATGGAATCGACAGAGAGCCTGCAAGCAAATCTTCCATTTCCATGCGCTGCTCCATCTGCCGGAGAAAGTAGCCTGTCATCATAGCAGAGGCTAACAGACCAGCCAAATTGTCGCGATCGGTCGTGATTTTGACATTAAACGCTTCGGATGGCAACATTCCCACTAGCCCCTGCACGTTATGCGAAATAATTTGCTTTACGTCCAGGGTCACTAGCTTCGCCACCTGAGCGAGTATTTCAGGGGGCTGGTGCTGAAGGTAATTCAGCAGTTCATTCGACTCGTTTTCTTCAACGTCGGCACCGAGAAAATTTGCGCTGTTAGGGTTAAAGACCATGTGCTAGGTAGGTATCCGTTTCAAACTATTTTGACACTTCTGGCTCTAACTGCAACCCGTACATTTATGGTGAGGTGATGATATCAGCGATCGTACCTCAGAAGCATTACGGGTCGAGATAGAGGTAGGCACCTCATACGTCACGTGCTTACCTGTCAGGGTTTTGCTTTAACGTGTTGGTCAAACTCCTGTGGCAGTTGATGCATTTGAAAGTATTGATGAAACTTGTCTGTCACCTGTAGCCAATAAGAGCGACCGTCCGATTGCCTGCGTTTACGGACGAAGCCAAGCTCGACGAGTTCCGGGACGTGCTGATATGCACCAGAACCGCGCAGCTCGACTAACTCTGTTTGCGAAATGGGGCCTCTAAGGGCGATCGCCGCCAGGGTTCGCAGGGCACCGACTCCTAAATCCGCAGGCACTAAGGTCTGGACAAGGTGATGATACGTTTCGCGTAGCTGTAAGGTATACCCATTGGGCGTTTCGGCGACTTCGAGTGCCCCTTCGCGATGGGCATAGTCTGCCATGAGTTCAATCAAGCCTTCCTCGGCTGTCTCGCGATCGCACGCAGCAAATTCGGCAATTTCTGCCACGGTTAATGGTTGCGATCGCGAGACAGCCGAGGAAGGCTTAATTGAACTCATGGCAG
>DATNQS010000622.1:0-1700 GCA_036703925.1 Candidatus Sericytochromatia bacterium | reverse complement strand
CGATCGTCACTGTTTGTAGCCCATCGGGATGTTGTTGACAGGTTACTTCACCTCGCTGCACTTCAATGCGGCGGCAGCAAAGGATAATTTCAGTTGCAAAGTCTCGGCTACCAGCAGGAGCAAACCGTTGTGCTGTAATGCGGAGGTTGAGACGATCGCCAGTGCGCTCAGCCCCCAAGACAACGGGTGAAACCGCATCGGAATATTTGAGGCTTCTGGCTAAAAGGTCGGTCAACACCGCCTCAACGAGTTCTTGATCGGCAAGTGCCAGTGGTAAATCAGGGGCAATCTCGTAGATCAAGCGGCTAGCACTACCATCTCTAGGGTTCCGCCAGTGGCGGCTCACTGCAACTAAAAGCGGCTCCAGCGTCAATGGTTCAAGCTTGACCTCAACCTTACCCGCCTCTAGTTTTTGCAGCAGCATCGTGTCTGACATGAGATCACACAGGCTGTTGACCTCGTTTTGCATCGAATGTAGGTGCTCATACCAAAGAGCGGATTCTTCGCTTGTGCTGATGAGCGACTGTAAATGCACATCCAACGTATCCAGCGATCGTCCTACCCGTCTTTCAAGTGAAGCAATGACCACTTTTTGGGCAGCTAAATACTTTTTTAGCGCCTCGGTTTCAAGCTGCAACTGTTGCAGTGAAGCAGATTGTGGTTCAGTAGAAGCGACTGATGGGGACATCTTGTCCAGAAGCAATAGTGATCTCTAATGACAGTTATAGCCTGCATTGTTAAGGAAGGTAACAGAATTGCCAGATTTTCCCATAAATTTACCTTTTCTTAAGGCTAGGCGTTGAAAGCGCAGCAGTCGCATCTCACGATTTTTTGTCCAGATTGGCTCGAGCATTACGCCGCAGCATCCAGGGTTTGATGCGTCTCAAGGCGGAGCCTGTAAAGCGTCGATCGTACTCTTCGTCGCTCAGGTCAGCCAGTTCTGGCAATGTGGCATTGACATTCCAGGGATGCGGTTGTAAGTCAGCAACATCCGTGGGTTGGGCAAAGCGTTGATTCCAGGGGCAGACATCCTGGCACACATCGCAGCCTGCAACCCATCCCTGAAGATGAGGAACGATCGCCTCTGGTAATGTTTCTGCCCGGTTCTCGATCGTGTGATACGCAATACAGCGATTTGCATTCACGACTTGAGGTTGCGGAATAGCATCCGTCGGGCACGCATCCATACAGCGTGTACAGGTGCCACAATGGGCGGTGTGTGGGCGATCGGGTGCAAGCGTCAGATTCGTTAGCACTTCTCCCAAAAAGACCCAGGAACCATAGTCGCGTGTAATCAGGTTGCCATTCTTTGCCACCCAGCCAATACCTGCTTGCTGCGCCCATACTTTGTCCTGCACTGGACCTGTATCAGCATAGAAACGAGCCTCTACAGCATCAGCCTGTTGTTGAATCCAAGCTGTCAGCGCTTTCAGTTTTTTGTGCAGCACCTTGTGGTAGTCACGCCCCCAGCCATAACGGGCAATTTTTGCAGTGGCACCGTCAGGACGATCGACGGGACTGTAGTAGTTCAGCGCCACACAAATGACAGACTGCACATCGGGCATAACCTGCTGAATTTCCTGCCGCTTAGGGTTCTCCATCCAGTTCATGTCGGCGTGATAGCCCTTCTGTAACCAGGTGCTTAAGCTCATGGTTGGCTCAGTCGCTAGCTCAGTGGGTGCAGAGGCGATCGCCGCAAT
>DATNQS010000621.1:0-7457 GCA_036703925.1 Candidatus Sericytochromatia bacterium | reverse complement strand
GCCAACTATTGGACAACGGTTTGAAACAGCGAAAGCGTAGTCGGGGACTGTGCTTGAGCGAAATTATGACTCTCTTGATTGGCTTTCATCAATCCTCCTACCGAAATTTTGAAGCCTATTACAGCAAACAAGTGCAAACTTGCTGGCGTTCAGCTTTTCCTGGTCTCACCCGCTCTAACCGCTGTATCGAGTTGATACCGGCAACACTCATTCCCTTGTGTGCCTACCGGCGCTCCTGCTTTGGTCCCTGTCGTGGCATCGGCTTCATCGACTCGACCAGTCTCAAAGTCTGCCCTAACCGTCGGCTCGCCCAGCACAAAGTGTTCCAAGACTTGGCGGCACGCGGCAAAATATCCGTGGACTGGTTCTACGGCTTCAAACTACATGTCGTCGTCAATGACCGAGGGGAGTTGCTCAATTTTGTGTTGACCCCAGGGAATCAGGACGCCCGCACCCCCGTTCCCAAACTCTTGCAACAGCTATTCGGTAAGGTCTTTGCTGACAAAGGCTATGTGTCTCAGAAGCTGTCCAAAGCGTTGTTAGAAAGCAGTGGGGTCCAGCTCATTACCCGCCTACGGCGAAACATGAAGAAGCGGCTGCTGCCGTTGGGTGATCGCCTGTTGCTGCGAAAGCGGGCTGTGATTGAAAGTGTCTTTGACTAGTTGAAGAACATTTCGCAGATTGAGCATTCCCGCCACCGCAGTCCGGTCAATTGCTTGGTCAACCTTGTCTGTGGGCTGATTGCCTATTGCCACCAACCCAAGAAGCCTTCGATTGCCTTAGACCACAACCTTCTGCCTTCGGCTTAACCCGAACTCACGTCTGCCTAAGCAATAATCGCTTTAACTTCTTCCCCTCAAAGTGATAAAAGAGAGGTAAGTATCCAGTTTTTTGAGAGAACTTTGAGCAATGCGTAAGAACTGAATATATTCTTGGCGATACTCTCGTCCATAACCCTCTGCAATGTTGGCTAGCACCGAAATTGCCGCTCTGCGGATCTGTGAAGTCATGCCGTAGATTTCTTCTTGAGGAAAGACTTGGTAACTCTATAGCAATCCTTTGCCAGATTCATGCCCTCTTGCCATACTTTTAAATCTCAATAGGGCCCAATCAAAGCCCTACTCCCTATTCTCTACTCCCTCTTAATAGTTAAACAACCCCACGCCTTGAACTTTATAGCCCGTTGGTTCCAGAATCGCTTGTGCGGCTTGTCTACCAGAGATGGTGGCTCCTTCCATGCTATCGATATAGTCTTGTTGCGTGTAACTGCCCGCAAGAAAGAAGTTGGCGATCGGTGTTTTTTGTGCAGGACGATACAGGTCCATGCCAGGAGCCTCTCGATAGAGGGATTGGGCAAGCTTGACAACACTGTACCAGGTCATCTTGAGGTCGCGGGAGGAAGGGAAAAGGTCGTGGACTTGTGTAAGGACGTGTTGTGCGATCGCCTCGTTACTCTGTTTGATAAATGGATCACCCGGAGTTAGCACCAGTTGCAGTAGAGAACCTTCCCCTTCGCGGTAGTAGTTGCTGGGGCTTGTCAGCGCCATATCGGCAAAGCAGGAAAAGTCAGCATCGGGTGTGTAGAGCAGGTTGTCAATGCCAGTAGCCTGATCCAGTTGTTTGCGTTGCGCGGAGTCATGCAGCTCTGTCACCCAGCCATCAAAGCGAAGCTGCACAGTCGCGACAGGAACGGCATCCAGCTTGTAGATATTGTCAAACTCTTTCCATAAACGCCATTCGGCAGGTAAAAGCCGTTGAATGCCAGGGATATCGCAGGCGGCGAGGTAGGCATCGGCAGTGATGGTTTCTTCAGTATCTTCATTAGCAACGACTAAACCTGTCACACGGGTCTGGTCATCCGTGCCATCAAAGAGCACCTGGCGGATGCGGCGACGGGTATGGATCTTAGTTCCGCGTGCTTCGAGGTAGTTCACGATCAGTTTGTGCAGATACTCGTGGGGCGAGCCTTCCAACATTCGCAGCACTGAGGCTTCTGTCTTAGCAGCGAAGAACTGAAAGATGGTAAGCATACAGCGGGCAGAGATATTTTCGGTGTCGATGAAACCGAGGGCATAGGCGATCGGGTTCCACATCCGCTTCAGGCTACCGTTCGAGCCACCCTGCTTACGAAACCAGTCGGCAAAGCTGATGCCATCCAGGTTGCGAATGCTTTTCATAGCGCCATCAAAATCGACCAAGCCGCGCACAATGGGGCTGGTGCCAAGGGCGATCGCGTTCTGCACCTTATCCTGCACCGAAAGCTGGGAAGTTGTGAAGAATGCCTTCAAGCCATTAAAGGGCGCACCTGTGATGAAGCGAAAATCCAGCATCCCGGTTTGTCCACCGCGATTGATGAACGTATGGGTGTGTTCCTTGAGCAACAGGCTCTCGAAGGCTCCCACCTTTTTCATCAGGTCAAACAGGTTGTAGTAGCAGCCAAAAAAGACGTGCAGACCCATTTCCAGATGGTTGCCGTCTGCATCAACCCAACTGCCGACCTTGCCACCCACAAACGGACGAGACTCAAAGATTTCGACCTCATGTCCGGCATCGGCTAACTCTACCGCTGCTGCCAAACCGGCTAGCCCTGCGCCCACGATCGCAACTCGCATTCTGTCCTTCTCGCTTAGATTGCTTCACATATTGTAAAGGAATGTGCGAGTAGATGAGCGGTAGGCACTGGCTACAACTGAGTTCTATGCAAATTCATCTCTTGTTGAAGGATGCGATTTGCCTCAAGTCGACCGAGTCGTGAGTACGATCGCCCGCCTCGTAGGTTGGGTTGACTACGGGAAACTCAACATCATCACTCCCCATGGAATGAGTGATTTAACTGTGCAATTTTCCCTTCATCACTCCCCTACTGATTGTTGCAATTTCTGTAATGTTGGGTTTCTCGATCTAGCTTAATACGGCTGTAAAATAGTTGATTCATAAATCTTACTTCACTGAGAAAATTTTTAGAATGCATTAATCTGTAGCGAGTCTTAAAATTTAGATAAAGCTGTTAGAGATGATTTAATGCAGAACGACACGACTAAAAGTCTTGCTGTTTCTTTTGTGACATTAGAAGTTAATACGGTTGTTTCCTTTTCTTCCATCTTTTTTTATGCATCATATTACACGCCTGGAAATCCTATACGTCCCAATCGAATTGATGTAGACTTAATTGGATTGATAGGATTTTACATTGGCATATCTCAAATTCTATATCTTGCGCCTACATTGTACATATTAGTTCGAGTACGGAAAGGAAAATGGGCTGAAGGGGTAGTTTTAGGTGTTGTTATAACTGCTTCTCTAAACGTTGTCTTTCTACTAACTTTCAAGCCTTAATGCACTTAATGTCTAATTCCATTTTATGTGGTCGATTCTGCTCTTCCCCTGCAATGAAGTACGATCGCCCACCCTGTAGATTGAGTTGGCTACAGGAAACCCAACATCATCAATCCCCATAAAATGAGTAATTTAGCCGTGTAATTTTCCCTTTACCCATTCCCCTTGCTAATTGTTTCGATTTCTGTACTGTTGGGTTTCGCTTTCACCCAGCGCAGACTAAAATTTTTAGACTGTGCGGTACATTACCCCATCAATGAAATTCAGAATCAAGTTGCTGTAGTGCTACCAGTCAAAGAGGCGATTCTCAAATTTTCACAATTGACAAAGCGTTTTTAGTGGAACGTGTTAGCACGCTGCCAGAAGATTTGCAAGCTGAAGTCGATGAGGGACTGCGAACCGTTTTGTATCTCTAGGAGTACAAGCAGGCTCACATCATGATCTGCTTGAGGTTGTTCGTCTCTTGAAACAAAAATTCTGTATCGTCTCGATCGACGTTGGCAAAGGTGGGCATTCTGAGGCAATGACCTCTACAACGTGTCATCAGGGAAGCATCAAGTATGAATCATCCGGCTGTGTCTGTGCGCGAAACCATTCGCGCGAAGCTGCAACAGATTTGGGGCTATGACGATTTTCGATCGCCGCAGGGAGAAATCGTCCAGTGTTTGCTGGAGCAAAGGGATGCGCTGATTATCATGCCAACGGGTGGTGGAAAATCCATCTGCTTTCAGCTTCCGGCACTGATGCAAACTGGGTTGACGATCGTCGTGTCGCCATTGGTGGCGCTGATGGAAAACCAGGTGCAGGAACTTCGCCAACGCCGTTTGCCTGCCGCCTTGCTGCATAGTGAAGTGTCCAAACAACAGCGCCGACAAACGTTGTGGGCATTGGAAAACCAAAGTCTGCGGTTGCTCTACCTTTCGCCTGAAACGCTGCTGAGTGAGCCGATATGGGAACGGTTATGTCAGCCTGAGCTGAAAATTAATACGATCGTGCTGGATGAAGCACATTGCTTAGTTCAGTGGGGCGATACATTCCGTCCAGCGTATTATCGGTTGGGTATGGTGCGTCCAGCCTTACTGAAGTGTAAGTCAGAAGGGACGAAGATCGCGATCGCTGCCTTCACCGCCACTGCCAACCCTGACGCACAGCAAACCATTCAACGAGTGCTGCAACTCCAGCAGCCAGAGGTTTTTCGGCTCAATCCTTATCGCGCCAATTTGCACCTTAACGTGCAGGTTGTTTGGACACCGAGACAGCGACGGCAACAACTGCTGAAGTTCATTCAGGCAAAACCAGGACAGGCAGGATTGGTCTACGTTCGCACTCGTCGCGATGGTGAAGCGTTGGCAGCATGGCTGTCGCAGCAGGGCTTTCAGACGGCGGCATACCATGCGGGGTTAAGTCCCGATGAGCGACGACAAATAGAAAAAGCCTGGTTGAGCGGCACCACGCAGTTCGTTATTTGCACGTGCGCGTTTGGCATGGGCATTGATAAGCCGAATGTCCGTTGGGTGGTGCATTTTCACTCGCCGCTGCTGCTATCAGAGTATGTGCAGGAGGTGGGACGAGCCGGACGGGACGGGAAACCTGCTACAGCCCTGACCTTAATCAGTGAAACAACGGGCTGGCTTGATCCAGATGACAAACAGCGGCGACAGTTTTTTGTTGAACAGGCACAGAAGCAGCAGCGATCGGCGCAGGCACTCAGCCACAAATTGCCAACTCAAGGAGATGTCGCTAGCGTTAGCAGACAATTCAAGGATGGCGCGATCGCCCTTTCTCTGCTCAACAGCACTGGACAACTGGCATGGTCTGATCCGTTCCATTACGTGATGCAGCCTAGAAACGTCGATCGTACCGCACAATCAAATGTTCAGGCTGCCAAACAGATGACCGAGTACCTCAAAACGCGGGACTGTCGCTGGCGCTTCTTGCTCGGTGCGTTTGGGTTTGCCTCCGAAGCCGTGAACCGCTGTGGGCACTGTGACAACTGCTGTCGCTAAAGCCTGCGTACTGAGAATGGAACGTAATAACCATGCGAATACGCCTGCTAGAGGCTAAAATGCCCGAAGCTGTGCGTCTAGCAACTCTTGAATGCCCTTTTCGGCAACGTCCAGGATGCGGTTGAGTTGGGCGCGGCTAAAGCTACCTGTTTCGGCAGTGCCTTGAATCTCGATTAACTCCAGCCGTTCATTCATCACTACATTGCAGTCAAGCTCGGCGGCGACATCTTCGGGATAGTTGAGGTCGAGTAAGGGTTGGTCATCAATCAGACCCACAGAGACCGCAGCGACTTGATGGATGATGGGCGATCGCGCCAATTCTCCCTTTGCCACCAGTTGATCCAGTGCATCCTTCAGTGCCACAAAACCACCTGTAATTGAAGTCGTCCGCGTGCCAGCATCCGCTTGCAGCACATCGGCATCAACCACGATCGTTCGTTCGCCCAGCAGCGCCATATCCAGGGTCGATCGCAAGCTGCGCCCAATCAACCGTTGAATCTCCTGCGTCCGACCCGATAGCTTCATGAGTTCCCGCTCCTGGCGCTCTGGCGTGGCACCAGGCAGCATTCGATATTCTGCCGTGAGCCAGCCCTGTCCCTTTCCTTCCAAAAATCTGGGCACTTTCGGCTGAATTGACACATTACAAAGTACTTGCGTATCACCACATTTTGCCAACACTGATGCCGCGGCAAAGCGAGTGAAGTTGCGCTCAAAGCTCACTGGACGCAATTGATCCGATCGCCGACCATCTGGACGCTGCCAAGCCATATGTTTGCCTCAAATCCCCTTGCTCAGGATACAGGAGTTGGAAGAGGAAGGTAAAAGGTAGAAGGCAGAGGGCAGAAGGCAAAGGGCAAAAGTGAGAAGGCATCGAGAGCGGCAGCAAGGGAGGCAGGGGAAGCAAAAACTCAAAACTTTTCAGCTTTCAGCTTTCAGCCTTTAGCGTTTAGCCTTTACTCTTTCACCGCTTCACCCCTTTACTCCTTTACTCTTCCACCCTGACTTGACGGACTATTACATATAGTGTTTGATGTGGGAGAAATCCTGCAAATCACGCTAGATTCTGAGTGCTTCAAAAAGTTTAAGACTAGCGCTGATCTTAGTTAATCGTTACCTGGATATGGCTTATGGTTTCACAGATCGAAACCCCCTCGATCGATGTCGGTCATCAACTCACCCATCGGGTTGAAGGGCTGGTACAGGTTTTTACGTGTTCGCATCGCAGCTTTTTTACCAATGTGATGGCGCAGGCGTTGCGGATTGCAGGACAGGGCACACCTGTTTTGGTCGTGCAGTTTCTTAAGGGTGGCATTGGTCAAGGCTACGAGCATCCGGTGCAATTGGGACAAAATCTGGACTGGATTCGCTGCAATTTGCCGCGCTGCATTGATACGCCCCAGTTAGATGAAGAGGAAACGCGATCGCTGCTGGAACTGTGGGAGTACACGCAAGCGATCGTCCTGGAAGGTAAATACGAACTGGTAGTGCTAGATGAACTCAGCTTGGCAGTCAATTTTGGGTTGATTGCTGATACAGAGGTGCTCTCACTCTTGCGACAGCGTCCGCGCCACGTGGATATTATCCTCACAGGGCCAGAAATGCCGCGATCGCTCCTTGACGTAGCGGATCAAATCACCGAACTCCGCCGCAGTCATCAGCCTTAGCTTTTAGCTAGCAGCTTTACTAAAGATAGTCATCACTCCAGTCATCACTCAAAGCCGTCAAACTAAACCTGTCATGATTAAAAACGACACCTGGATTACACAAATGGCAGGGCAGGGCATGATTAGTCCCTTTGAGCCACAATTAGTCAGAAAAGTTGATGGCTTGCCAGTTATTTCCTACGGGTTGAGCAGCTATGGTTACGACCTGAGACTTTCACCCTCTGAATTCCGGATTTTTAAGCATATCCCCGGCACAGTGGTTGATCCAAAAAACTTTAACCCTGCCAATCTAGAACCTGCCCAACTCCATGCAGGCGAGGACGGACATCACTTTATTTTGCCTGCCCATTCTTACGGCTTAGGGGTCGCGCTAGAAAAGCTAGAAGTGCCCGAAAATGTGACGGTGGTTTGCATTGGTAAGAGTACCTATGCCCGTTGTGGCATTATTGCG
>DATNQS010000620.1:0-8077 GCA_036703925.1 Candidatus Sericytochromatia bacterium | reverse complement strand
TTTCTTACGATCGTCGTTACGCCGTTGTAAGGAAGCTTATGTCTTTAGCAATGAAGGTGATATGGCATTACGGCTGGCTTCGACGGCTGCTAATTACTTTAGTTTTCCGGCTAGAAAACGCTCCAGTGGCTATCGGTTAGGCAATGTCACAGTCAAACATTTTAATAGTCAGGCTGATCATCGGAATTATTCATTGCAAGATCAGAACTACGGCATCGTAAATCGAACGAGCGACACGTTAGGCTCACCGTTCAAATATTTAGAGGTACGTGCTTCCGATCGTGAACATCACACATTAGAAGAACTAAGAGGCAACAAAGTGCTGATAGAGCATTTAACAGAGGCTCCCAAGGTTGATATTGTTGCTGATTTGTTTACTTACTTTGACTGCACCGATTATGTTGATTTTCAGGATAATTTGAAAGACTCTGAGCAACCAGAACAGCCTCGTGGTGTCGTCAGTTTTGCCTTGAGAAAAGCAGCACTTAACCTGCTCGATTATGTACGCTTAAACACTTCGTACTTTAAGCAAAGCCTTGGTTTTGGTGGTGTCAATGTGCATGGAGGCTACTTCAATGGCGTTTGGAGCCAACAGGTCATTTACGGACTCGCTTTTGTAGGTTTTCAACGCTTTTTGGCAACGCTACCGGAAGCAGCATCGAGCGATCGTTCCACTGAGGCGTTGGAACACAAACTGGACATTTTCTCGACAGTCTGCCAACAAAAAGGCATACAGGTCGTGCTTGCACCCATCCGATACGAAAAGGATGTAAACGCTTAATTTTTATGTATGCAAGATCCCCGACTTCTCTAAGAAGTCGGGGATCTAAATTGCTCAATGTTACCTTCTTTGAGAAGGGGATCTAAATTTCTCGATGCTACTTTCCTAACAGTTTCACCAAGCCAATGCCACCGAAATACAGTCCCACGACGGCTCCACCCAGGAGACTTTGAGTGAGGGGATCGGTCGAGGGGGTAAGGACAGCACCGAGAACGGCAGCTCCCAGGAGGATGTAGCGCCAGCCAGAAAGCATTTGCCGGGACGAGACGATGCCCAGCAAACCGAGGAGCATTTGGATGATCGGAATTTGGAACGCCAGCCCGGTGCTAAACATCAGCAGCAAGACAAACTCGAAGTAACGATCGATCGACCAGAGTTGCTCCACAACGTCTGCGCCGTAGGAGATAAAGAAGTTGAGGGCAGCCGGAATCAACGCAATGTAAGCAAAACCCAAACCACCGACAAAAAGAAAACTGGAACCAAAGACGATCGGTGCTAACAGCCTGCGTTCGCGGCGAGTCAGTCCCGGCAGTACAAAGGCAATAATCTGGTACAAAATCACGGGGCTTGCCAGCAGAATGCCTGTATAGGCTGCAACCTTCATCGAAACGAAGAAGTATTCTCCTGGCGCGAGTTGAAGAAATTTGACTGCACCGGCTGGCAGTTCAAGTATTTGCACAATCTGCTTCACAAAAAAGAAGCACCCGACAATACCAACGGCAACGGCAATCAGCGCGTAGAAAATGCGTTGCCGCAGTTCTTCCAAATGGTCAAACAGGGACATTTCCACATCGTCAAGCAGATCTTCCTCTTCGACGACATCAGTGTCTGCGGCTGCCACACTCAAATTTAGGGAATCCGCATGACTGGCATCAAGGGCGAAATCCGGTTGGGGTACTGTCTCTAGTTCCGAAGGAGCCGTCATGGGTTAGCGTCTGTCCGTAAGTCTCCTCATTATTGTATCTGGGTGAGCAGTGGGAGCAAGCGATCGGGTGAAGAGTAAGGGGAGAGGAGTGAGGGGAATAGAAAGTTTTGAGTTTTGAGTTAATTTTGCCTTTTACCTTTTGCCCTTTACCTTTTGCCTTCTGCCTTCTGCCCTCCAAAGTGGTTTCAGTAGTCAACAATGTGAGATCCTGAAAACAGTCAGTGGGACAACGGAGGCTGAAGACAATGACACAAGATCAGAAACGCACAGTCGTGATCACAGGCGCATCGTCGGGTGTAGGGCTATACGCTGCAAAAGCCCTTGCGCAGCGAGAGCAGTGGCACGTCGTTATGGCGTGTCGCGATTTAGCTAAAGCAGAGCAGGTTGCCCAGGCAGTGGCAATACCCAAAGACCGCTATACGCTCATGCATATTGATGTCGCCTCGTTAGACAGCGTGCGGCAGTTTGTTACCAACTTTAGAGAAACGGGACGATCGCTCGATGCTCTGGTGTGCAATGCTGCAATTTATATGCCCCTGATTAAAGAGCCGCTGCGAAGCCCTGAAGGGTTTGAGTTAACGGTTGCGACCAACCATCTCGGGCATTTTCTGTTGGCGAACCTCTTGCTAGATGATCTTAAACACGCTGGCTCTGCGGCGGCACGGCTCATCATTTTGGGCACCGTGACGCATAATCCTGATGAATTGGGGGGCAAAATTCCGCCCCGTCCTGATTTGGGCGATCTAAAAGGCTTTGCCGATGGGTTTAAGGATCCGATCGCCATGATTGACGGCAAAAAATTTGAACCTGTCAAAGCCTATAAAGACAGCAAAGTCTGTAATGTCCTGACCATGCGTGAACTACATCGGCGCTACCACGAGTCAACGGGCATTACCTTTAGTTCCCTCTACCCCGGTTGTGTCGCCGATACCCCCCTCTTCCGCAACCACTATCCGCTGTTTCAAAAGCTCTTTCCGTGGTTCCAGAAGAACATTACGGGCGGGTATGTGTCTCAGGAGTTATCAGGCGAACGGGTGGCAATGGTCGTTGCTGATCCGGAGTATAGCCAATCGGGAGCCTACTGGAGCTGGGGCAACCGTCAGAAAAAAGATGGCAAGTCGTTTGTGCAAAAGGTATCGCCCCAAGCACGCGATGACGAAAAAGCAGAACGCCTGTGGGAACTCAGCGCCAAGCTGGTTGGGCTGTCGTAATACGATCTTTCATACTGTTAGCAACGACACGCAACCAGCGCGAGTGAGAATGAGTCGTCAGCACCGGAAAACCAGAGGCACTGCCAGGTTGATCACACAAATTTCCTCTCACAATGAACTGCTTCATTCGTCCGCTACAAGCCTCAGACTTAGCTACTGCTGACCATATTTTTCGGCTTGCCTTCGGCACCTTCATCGGGCTACCGGAACCAGCAACCTTTGGCGGTGATGCCAGTTACATTCAGCATCGCTGGCAAACCAATGCGATCGGAGCCTTTGCGGCTGAAGTCGATGGCACGCTAGTTGGGTCAAATCTGGCAACCCACTGGGGTAGCTTTGGCTTTTTTGGCCCATTGAGCGTACAGCCCGATTGGTGGGGCAAGGGCATTGCAAAACAGTTGGTAGCAGCGGTTGTAGAGCAGTTTAGCCAAAGTCACATTGAGCAAATGGCTCTCTTCACCTTTCCCAATAGCCCCAAGCATCACGCGCTCTACCAAAAGTTTGGGTTCTACCCGCAATACCTGACAGCCGTTATGGCTAAAGCGGTTCAGCAGCCAGCACCCCTGTCACCCGCCTCTCGCTATACAGAGATGTCCGTAGCACAGCAAGCGCAGGCACTTAGCGATAGCCGCGCACTGACAGATACCGTTTTTGCAGGGCTAGACTTATCGACTGAAATAGCGGCTGTACAGGCACAAGGTCTGGGCGATACAGTTTTTCTGTGGGACGAGGCAGGGCTAGCTGGGTTTGCGGTGTGTCACTGTGGCGCCGGCACAGAAGCGGGCAGCGATACCTGTTATGTCAAATTTGGCGCGGTGCGATCGCGCTCCCAGGCTGGCTTACAGTTCGAGCAACTGCTCAATCTTGCTGAGTCACTAGCGACTGCCGAAGGTCTATCGCGTCTGGTCGCTGGAGTCAACACCAGTCGTCACGAAGCCTACTGCCGGATGATTGCTCTCGGCTTTCGCACCGAAATAACGGGTGTGGCAATGCAACCAGCGAACAAACCTGGCTACAATCGACCGGATGTCTTTGTAGTGGATGACTGGCGTTAAAGAGTAGGGAATAGAGTGTGGGAAGTAGGGCGTGGGGAGTAAGAAGTGGGAAAGTACCGACATTGACGCGCTCTTAAAGCTCAAAGAAGGGTTACAGGAGCATCTCATCCAGGTTGCCCGCGAGCGTGACCCTTACCTGGCAACAGCAGGACATTTCTTTGTACGTGAATATATCCGGGCACAGTTCGCCCAGTGGGGCACAGTTGAAGCCCATGAGTTCCGAGAGCAAGGCACGGTGTTTCAGAATTTGATTCTGAACTTGCCTGCACAGGATCAAACGAAACGTCGATCGCTGCCGCCGATTCTGATTGGTGCCCATTACGATGCAGTACCTGGCTCACCGGGAGCCGATGACAATGCAACTGGGGTTGCCGTGCTGCTTGAGCTAGGGCGTTTGTTTGCTGCGGCACCCATACGGTATCCCGTTCGGTTAGTCGCCTTTGATTTGGAAGAGACAAGCTACGATCGCGCTGGCAGCACTCACTACGCCAACTCACTTCAGCAAGAACCGCTGCGTCTCATGCTGTCTTTGGAGATGTTAGGCTACTGTGATCGCACGTCTGGTTCCCAACGTTATCCAGCAGGCTTACATCACTTCTATCCAAACCAGGGCGATTTCATTGGCTTGATAGGCAACCTCAAAACTATTCCTGATTTAATCCGTCTGAGCCATGCGGTACGGCAGTGTGACGTACCTTGTGAATGGCTACCTGCCGGGAATCGAGGGCTGATTGTACCAGACACCCGTCGCAGCGACCATGCTGTCTTTTGGGATAAAGGCTATCGGGCAATCATGGTTACAGACACATCCTTTCTTCGTAATCCCCACTATCACAAACCTGGCGATCGTCTGGAAACCTTAGACCTCGATTTTCTCACCAATGTTTGCCACAGCCTTGCAAGTGGCATCCAACAGTTATAGCGGTTTTCACTGAGAGGAAAAACCTAACGTTATTAGCTGTACTGCGCTTGCTTGGGAAAGGCTACAAACGCATCTAGCTAGCTTTTTGGGGTTGCTACTGAATCAATGCAGATGCATTAGAGGGTCTTATCATTACCATCAGAAACCAATGACTCAAAACCTTGCTTAGAACACAGCAACGCCTTATTTTCTTAGTTAACAACAGACGTTTTTAAAGAGCCTGGTGACACAATGAAGTTCTTGAGCACAAATGACCGTTTGTCCTTACAAGCGATCGATGGCAAGTAAAAATCAAATGATCTGAGAAGGCAAAGGTACGCTAGAAACCCCACCTGAAGACTGCTTTTTCGTTAAGCTTTCTGTAACGGGACAACGACTAGAGTCCAAGCTTTAAGTGACAAAGGTAGACCGTTGTGTTGCTCTACTTGCTTCATAAAAGCCATTGTAACTAACACCAGCCAAACCGTACAAAGCGAGTGCTTAAAGTAAGTCTTTGGTGAGAGGATTGGGGCTGAAAGACTGAGAAATTACTGGCACCGTTTCTGCTTTTTAGAGTTATTGTGTTAGTAACAGCATTTGGGGAGAAGGGGAGAATGGTCATGCGTCAACTCATGTTTATTGGACTTGTTGGGGCGATCGCGTTGACCACTGCCAGTTGTACGTCTGAGAGCGATGTAGCTACAGCCCCCTCACCCGTTGTCTCTGCCCCAGTAGGGCAGAACCCTGCCACTAGTCAACCTTTTGGCACCAAAGCTAACCCATTGGTGGCTCAAAAAACGCCTGCTGGTGACACGATTCCAGGTTTAATCCAATCTACTAATGGCAACGAGCGGGCAAAACAAGTACAGGCAAGCATTGATGGTCGGAAAGGGAAAGACCCCTTTGCTGGGCTACCGCCAAGGCTGCAACAGCCAACAGTTGCCAATCGCCAAAACGTGCCGACTGTTAATCGGCTACCGACACCGCCTCAATCAGTAACTCGTAGACCAACGACAACCGCCTTTAATCCTAGAACGCCCTTGCCTCCCCAGGGAACATCTGGGTCACCACAACGAATAGCTGGGTCACCACAACGAATAGCTGGGTCACCACAACGAATAGCTGGGTCACCACAGGGAACAGGAATGTCACCCCAAGGAACAGCGAGTATCCCAACCATTAGCACTCTACCGCCTCTCCCATCAGCAACCTTAGCTAATGGAGTGCAAGTCAGCGGTGTGGTTATAGTAAACGGCGCTCCGCAAGCGATCGTCAAAGCACCGAATGAAGAAACCAGCCGGCATGTCAGAGTTGGACAACGGATTTCTAACGGACAGGTACTCGTCAAGCGTATTGAAATGAACGCTGGTAGCGATCCGATCGTGATTTTTGAAGAAAACGGCGTCGAGGTAGCTAGAGCCGTAGGCGCAACAGTACAAGCCGCGAACCCTGTCTAGGTTGTTCTGTTATCGTTTACCTGTCACCCTCAAATCGACAGGTAAATGATTTTCTTTGGGGCAGCTTCATAAAGGTTTTCAGCCTAGCAAAAGCAGCTTGACAGCGTGTAAGTTTCTGCTGGCAACAATTTACAACAACTGAAGACCTGAGAAGGCAGTAAGCGTTAGATTGAGGAAACACTTTTGTCGCTAGCTTTTGTTTAAAGCTGTGCAATTTATGACACAGGCTGCTGTCGATCAACCATTGTGGGGCTTCCTGGGCTCCAATTTGTTCGATTTAGTCTTTGCGCCCAGTCACCAACCAGATCCTCGCTTGACGCAGGACGCTAACTTGCTGCGCCAGTTTAGCTTTGTGCCAGGGTTGAAAGAGCTCTTGATGCTACGACAGGTTCATGCCTTAGAACATGCCACTGTTTGGGTTTTGAGCGGTGAGGCAGAAAGCCAGCTAACACCAAGGGCAATAGCACCAGATAACGAGTTATTGGGCGGTATGTCTACCGATCGCGGCTTTTACCTTTACGGACAAGTCGATAGTATTGCCTTGCGCCGTGCCGTTCAAGTAGCTTTACGGCGGCTTACAGCTGGAGAATGGCATCTAGCGGTGCATCCCCGCTGTGGCACCAATTTATCCGTAGGAATGTTGTTGACGGCTGGTTTGGCAGTTGGGGCGACCATGGTTCTACCACGGGGACCAATTGAACAATTTGTGGGCTTGGGTGCTGCCGCCGCGATCGCTGCCCATCTCACCCCCGACTTTGGCAGCCTTGCCCAGCAGTATATTACGACTGCTATTCCTTTTAACCTGGCGATTGAACGCATCACCATCAGCCGGGATGCCTCTGGGCGATCGGTACACTTCGTTCAGGTGAGTTGGAAAGAAGGATAAGAAAGCGATGTCTATGCACCAGCTTCTTTTTATCACTGTGCGGCATCAGGAGCCGAGATATTGTCGGCAGCAGCAAGGCTTAAGTCGTAGCTGATTGTCCCAGGTGTATTAGAGACAACCACAATCTCGTAAAAACCGGATTCGGTCAATTTGCCAGACCAGCTTGTCTTGGCTGAGTCTTCTAACAGGGCAGCCGCTTTACTGGTGGGCGGATAGATAGAAAGATGAGTCTCTTGATTCGCCTGCAATTGAATCTGAATGACTTGATCTTTAGTAAGCTCGGCAATGTATGCCTTGCCCTCTCCTGCCTTGAGTGTGCCGCTGACCTGCTGGCTGAAGCGTCCTTCAGGGAATTTGATAATTTCCAACGCGGTGCCAGCTTTCACAGCATTGAGTTGTTCAGCGGCGATCGCCTGCCACACCTGGCCGATCGGCTTGTTCAAAATACTTTGGTTGCGCGACTGATTGGGAAACAGCTCAAAAAAGCGGACATCAGTCAGGTCATTGAGTGCCCGACTGCTAAGATTGAGCCGATTAACGTCTGCCTGCCGTGCTTCTAAGTCTGCGTCGGTGTATTGCCCCAGGCGCGATCGCGCCTCACTACTAAGGGGTTTGAGTTGATCTAACCATTGGTTCGCGATTTGATCCCATGCAGCGCGAAGGGGTGCATCGGCTGCGTCTGCCGTGAGTTGCCGCCCGCTACGGTCTGGATACTTGTCATAAAAGGTTTCATTGACCAGGCTGGAGAGAAAAACAGCGTCAATGCCTAGAGCCTCACGACGCTGGTCAAGGGCCTGTTTACGCTTTTGCTCTGCCTGCGAGAATCGAGGTGCAGGCGGTTTGGTGCTGGCATTTGTTGTT
>DATNQS010000619.1:0-4060 GCA_036703925.1 Candidatus Sericytochromatia bacterium | reverse complement strand
TGACTAGCGACTACAGGCGTATCCAACAGTTGGGGGACTGACCTGGCGAATCAAACTCGCGCTCAAAGTACTTTCACTTCAGAAGCAAGTAATAGAGTTGCCCCGTCGCGTTGATGAGTCCAGCCCGATCGCCCGCTAGTTTACCCGTGCCCATAAACAGATCGACTCGTCCCGCACCTTTAATCGCGCCGCCTGTATCTTGATCCAGCACATAGCGCCTGACTACACGATTTTCTAATTGTCCTGCTGCATTGACGTAGGGGATCTGGGTCTGGATGAGGGCGATCGCGCCAGGTGGAAACTTGGTTTTGTCAGTGGCGATCGATCGTTCTGCCGTCACAGGTACGCCAATACTGCCTGTGGCAGCAGCACCGCCTGTTAGTCGAAAAAAGACAAAGCGGTTATTACGGGGCAGATACACATCGCGATCAGCAGGATTGTCTGCCAGGTGCTGCAACAGCCGGGGCAACGTCAGATCTTCGAGCTTGAATTTGCCTGCCTTCACCAGTTCGCGCCCGATTCCCGTATAGGGATAGTCGGTTGTGCCAGCGTGCCCCACTGTCATGACGCTGCCATCGGTTAGTTGCAGTCGCGCCGAGCCTTGCACCTGAATCAAAAAGGCTTCCAGACGATCGCGCAACCACACAAGTTCCAGCCCCTTCAGCAGGCTGTGACGCTGCAAACCATCGGCTCCCTCTAGCTGGAGGCGAGTAGGATGCGGCTTTGACCAGCTTGCCAAGTCTGGCGGCACCCGAAACAACGGGTAGCGAAACTCGGCGGTTGGCATACGGCTGGCAGTATAGACAGGTTCAAAATAGCCTGTAAAAGCCACAGTGCCCTGCCCATCATTGCCCGCCGCTTGATAAACAACAAATTCTCGTTCGATCGCCGCTTGTAACGCTGCTGCCGAAGGCTGTGTTACCAACAACTGCCGGAAACGTTTGAGGCTCTGGTAAACCCGTTCGCGGGAAATGCCAGAGATACGAGACTGACGATAGCCTGCGATCGCCCGTTCTGTTTGCAGATAGCGCAAGCTGTGGTCGACTGCCGTTAGCAGCGTTCGACGATCGACCCGTGTGCTGAAGTCGCCCAGAAGTTGTGATCCTTTTGGGAATGACGCACTCGGCAGCAGCGGTTTCGCAGTGGTTATCGGCTTAGGCAGGGCAGGCGACAGGCGATCGAGCGGTGCTTTTGACGGCACTTGTGCTGGTTGCGATCGTGCTGGCGACAGTCCGCCCAGCAACAAAGATCCAGCACAGGCGATCGCCCACTGACTAGCCGTTAGCATTGCCCTCATCATGCCGTTGCTCAAAACCGCTCGACGCTAGAGCTAAAGACTGGCTCCACTCGAACGCCCAAGACACGTGAGGGACGCAGCACCATGTACTCTCCCTGCACATTCTTAATCGGCACTGTAATGAAGTCGTTGGAACTCGCTTTGGGCACCAGTTCGCCACTGTACCACTTCTGAAATTCTTGAATCGTGGCAAACCGCACTTCTTCGCGATGCCCACCATCAATTAAGAGGTGAACCGCATACTCGGTAGGCGTGCGGGCATATTTACTCCGTCGATCGCCTGGAGCGGCTCCCTGGTTGGGCACCCCTGTAGCACCTGCTACAGCATCGCCTGGTCGTGGTTGATTGATGTTACCTGTCATAGTCCGTTCCCTTAAATGCGTGAGAACCTTCCCAATTATCAGTGTTGTGAGGCTCGATTACATTAACATTGCCCAGAAATAGTGAGCAGCTATCAGCAGTCGGCTATTAGTGTTTAGTAGTCGGAAGCTTGGAAGTGAAGAAGTGGAAGGGTAAAGAAGTAGCTGTTGCATGTCACCTTTTCCCTCCTGCCTTCTGCCTCCTCTCCCCTCTCACTGCTCACGGCAACAAATTAAACCGCTGAAGCTGGGTCTCCACCAGAGTGGGCAAGTTTTTATGGAGTTGGGCTTTATCTTTGAAGACAAGGCGATGTTGACTGGGGAGATCGAACGGGAACTGTCCAGGTAGGTCGGCACGCTCCATTTGAGCCAGCACCATTTGGTCGGTGCGTTTGCACTGCAAGGCATAGCCCACTTCTACACAGACTTTAGGGCTGGGGATGAGCTGAGGCGGCGTGCCGTCAATAGAGGCGATCGACGTACCATCGGCAATAAACAGCAAGCTTTGGCGAATTGATCGCATGAGTTTGCTGGTTAGGCGCGTGGGTCCATCCGTCAGACGATGAGACTCGACCAGGGTTAGGGGCAGGCGCGATCGTGGGTTGAGCTTTTCCAAAAGAGACTGCAACTCTTCGCGCAGCAAATCGCTGGACTCTGCATATTCGGTCTGGTAGCAGAGAAAAATTGTTGGCTCCAGATGCGTTAGGGCATCTTGCTTAGAGAAGTAGATCTCATGGCTTTGGAGGTCAATATTGGCGATCGCATAGCCACCGCTGCCCTCAATGTAAAACTCGACGGCTTCGCCTTCCAGATAACGCTGAAACCAAACGGCTTGCTTAACTTCCGCACTGTCTTCTAAAAAGTCAGCCCGTAATCCCGACTTTAACAAGCTATTTTTGCTTAGACGCAGATCATGGGGACGCTTTTCTAATTCTTTGATCGGCTCATATTCCTGGAGATACCAGGCTTTTAGGGCAATAATAGCCATTCTGCGCTCTGCCTCATGGGGTTTAAAACAGCATTACTAAAGCCGCCACGTTCTGACTGACCGCCCTTTGTTGGCACATTGTAGCCAGAGATGAACAGCTTGCATACCCTCTCCGAGCTAGCTACGCCCTTTACATGTCGGCGAAATAATCTATCTAGAGACAGACCTCTCTTTTGTAAATTATTGTTGCGCTGACTCAATAAAACTCTGACATTATAAGTGGTCTAAGCACTGCGTTGATGCCGCTTTAGTACAGTTGAATCCTTAACGCTCAACGGAGCTAGTAATGAATTTATTTATTTGTTTGTAAGCGATGCTTTATGCGATCGATGCCGTTACCGATTGCGCTCCTGGTCGCTTTCTGCGTAACTGCTTGACAACCGCGAGTGAGCGATCGCGCTAATCAGCCATAGTTCAGATGTTACGTCTGCGGCTCAACCGCTCACAGTAGGAAACTCCACAGGCGAACGCTACCAGTTGTCAAATTAAAAACCTACTCCCTCACCCTTTCCCTGCTTCACCCCCTCATTACCCTCACCTCTTCACTCTCTTACTCCCTCACTCCCCGCTCGTAAAAACTCCGACCGTGCTTGCCGCGTCTGTTCTAGCAATACTGTTAGCGATCGCCAGTCAGCGTGTTCAACATGGGTGATGACCTCGTTAAGCTGATCCCGGTAGGCATGGAGCGATCGCCTTAGGGCAGCTTGATTATATTGCGCCATCATGACACCGAGTTCGGGGTTGCCGCCGCCCACACGACTGGTATCCCGGAAGCCAGAACTGGCAAGCATTTGTGCCAATGCCAAAACGGCTGGATCGGTTTCTTCGCGGCAAGCGGCAATGAGGCTAGCGCTAGTCATGACAGGCAGGTGAGAGACCCAGGCAACGGCGCGATCGTGGTCGTCTGGAGTGCAATGATACAGCCGCGTTTGCAACGGACGCACCAGGTCTTCAACCCGCTGTACTGCTGCTATGGGAGTTGCTTCGGTAGGAGTTAGCACGTAGGCTGCGTTGACAAACAAATCTGGCTGCGCCGCTTCAATACCGCTATCGGCAGTCCCCGCCATCGGGTGCCCTCCCACAAAGTTAGACCACAGCGGCGCGATCGTCTCCACGACCCAGCCCTTCACCGACCCAACATCCGTCAGCACCGTCTCGGGTGCCAGGTGCGGCTTGAGCGCAACAACCGTTGTCTGCATTGCTGCCAGCGGTGTGCACAGAAAGACGACATCAACCGTTGCCATCAGCGTGAAGCTAAGGCTGGCATCGTCAACGGCTCCACGGGCGATCGCGCGCTGACACGTTTGCGCCTGACGACTCACGCCCAAAACCGTATGACCGTGCGATCGCAACGCCAAACCCAGCGAACCACCAATCAATCCCAACCCAACTATGCCAATCTTCATACTGCTATGC
>DATNQS010000618.1:0-6804 GCA_036703925.1 Candidatus Sericytochromatia bacterium | reverse complement strand
AGACTATGCCAAAGCATTTAATAACTGGGGCAACATCTTCCGCGATCGGGGCGAGTTGCAAGAAGCAGTGAAGTACTACAACCAGGCAACGGCGATCGAGCCTAATTTTGCCGAAGCACACTGGAACAAAGCACTGACCCTTTTGCTCAATGGCGACCTGCTACCAGGGTTTGCCGCCTACGAATGGCGCTGGCAAGTCAAGCTACCGACCTTCCAGCCCATGCGTCCCCTGCCGCAACCGCGCTGGGATGGGTCTCCCCTCAACGGCAAAACCATCTTTCTGCACGCCGAACAGGGCATGGGCGACATGATTCAGTTCGTTCGCTATGTGCCACTTGTCGCGCAACGCGGCGGACGCATCATTTTGGAGTGCCATGCGCCATTGATGCACCTGTTTCAGGGCTTGCCCGATGTGGCAGCGATCGTCTCCTACGGCAGCCTGCCCCCCGCTTTTGATGTCCACGCGCCTCTCATGAGTCTGCCTCATATCCTGGGCACCACTCTAACGACCGTTCCCACCAATGTCCCTTACCTCCAAGTACCCTCATCCCTCATCCCACCGCAAAGCGGAAGCAAGCTACACCCCTCATCCCTCCCTCATCCCTCATCCCTCATCCCTCACCCCTCACCCCACCGCAAAGCGGAAGCAAGCTACACCCCTCATCCCTCATCCCTCACCCCTCGCCCCTCTCTCAAAATCGGCATTGTCTGGGAAGGCAACCCCCAAAACCCTTACAACCGCACTCGCGCCTGCCCGTTGGAGCAACTGCTAACGCTAGCAGCGGTTCCTGGAATCGCGCTCTACAGTCTGCAAAAAGAGCCGTCTTCGAGCGATCGAGCGTTATTGCAATCACATCCCCATGTAGAAGATTTGCGAGAGTATCTGCATGATTTCGTCGATACCGCTGTAATCATGCAGCAACTTGATTTGGTCATTGCGGTTGATACTTCCGTTGCACACCTGGCAGGCGCACTCGGTAAACCTGTCTGGCTATTGTTGCCCTTTGCCCCCGACTGGCGCTGGATGCTGGCGCGTGAAGATAGCATCTGGTATCCCACAATGCGGATCTTCCGTCAGCCGTCTTATGGAGACTGGGCAGGTGCAATCAAGCAGGTGCAGGCAGCGTTGATCGACAGACAAGCAGGGAATTGCAGAGAGGCAGAGAGGCAGAGGCAAGCAGCGGTCAGTGATCAGCAGCCTAAAGGCAGAAGGCAGAAGGCAGAAGGCAGAAGGCAAGAAAAAACGAACTCAAACCTCAAACCGTCCCCACTCCCTACTCCCCACTCCCTACTCCCCACTGCCCTCCAGCACTACCATGACGGCAAGTTTACAGAAGCGGAACGGGTGTGTCGTGAAATTTTGCAGCAAGAGCCGGAGCAGGTAGCAGCGCTCCAAATTCTCAGCGTCGCGTTGTGTCGTGCAGGGCAGTCGATCGCAGCGTTGCCGTATCTTCAGAAGGTTGTGCAGCTACAGCCGGAAGCACCGGAAGCCTGGAGCAATTTGGGTAGCGCGTTGCAAGAGCAGGGAAGCATTGAGGCAGCGATCGCCGCCTTCAACCGTGCGATCGCCCTCAAACCGGATCATGCGGATGCTCACTACAACTTGGCGCTCGTACTGCAAGAGCAAGACCGTTTGGAGGATGCCCTGTTTCATAGTGAACAGGCGATCGCGCTGAAGCCTGAGTTTGCTGATGCTTACTACAATCAGGGGTTTATCCTTCGGCGGTTGGGTCGGTTAGAGGCAGCGATCGCCCGTTACCGTACGGCGATTCAGCTTGCCCCTCAATCAGCAGGCGCGCACAAAAACCTGGGTCATGCGCTGCTGTTGACGGGAGACTTACAGCAGGGTTTTCAGGAATACGAGTGGCGCTGGCAGCAACCCGGTTGGACACAGCGATCGTTTGCTCAACCGCTTTGGGACGGGTCGTCGTTGCTAGGCAAAACGATTCTGCTCCATGCAGAGCAAGGCTTAGGAGATACAATCCAGTTCATTCGTTATGTTTCCCTGGTGCGTAAGGCTGCCTTTGGCAGTTCTAGTGGACAGAATCAGGGGGGACGAGTGCTCGTCGAGTGCCAGTCTTCACTGCTGCCCTTACTTGAAACAGTGGCGGGCATTGACCAGTTGATTGCTCAGGATAGCCCTCTACCAGCATTTGATGTTCACGCGCCCCTCCTGAGTCTGCCCCACATTCTGGGCACAACGTTGGAAACGATTCCCGCTACTATCCCTTACCTCCAACCATCCCGCGCTGCCTCCGCGCCCCAGCTTCCTCTGCCTCACCTACCCCCACCGCAGAGCGGAAGCACTCTACACCCCTCACCCCTTGCCTCTCTTCCCCTCAAAGTTGGTATCGTGTGGACGGGCAACCCTGCCCACAAAAACAATCCCTATCGTTCTTGCACGATCGAGCCTTTTCGTGACCTGTGCCAGATACCAGGCCTTTGTTTTTACAGTTTGCAGAAAGGTGCTGCCGCAAACGATTTGCAGGCGATTGATCTGCCAATCCAGGACTTGAGCCAGACATTGGTTGATTTTGCTGATACGGCAGCGGCGATCGCTCAACTCGATTTAGTCATCACCATTGATACAGCTGTTGCTCACCTGGTAGGGGCGTTGGGTAAACCCGTGTGGTTATTGCTCTCCTTTGCTCCCGATTGGCGCTGGTTGCTAGAGCGTGATGACAGTCCCTGGTACCCAACGATGCGGCTCTTTCGGCAACGTCAGCGGGGACGCTGGCAAGGGGTGTTTGAGCAAGTGACAGCGGCATTAGAGCAATGGGTGGAACGCCAGAAACACGTTTAACCACGACCATTTCGTACCACTAACGCTGGTTACAGCTAATCTGCTAGCTTCTCTAGCAGTAATACGCTACCTTGATGCAGCCGTTTGAGCTTGCTTTCAAAAAGAGTCATAAAGCCATCGATCGCGCTTTTTGGCAACAGTTGAGTCGTGTTTTGTGTTGTATTAACGCCGTAATCTTCAAACACAATCAAGCTGCCAACTGTTAGTAAGCTCCAGCTTAAAACGGCAATTTCTAGTGTTTCGCTAGCCGTTTTCATGCCACCGATGTAAAGAAACTGATAGCTGTGACGAGACAGCGATCGCAGCCCATTGCAGGGGTCACCAACAATTTTTTGCACCTTCTCAGCCGCGCCTGTACAAGCAATATTTGCCTCAAAGCGGGTCAAAAGCGATTGTCCGTCTGATGAGCCTTCAAAGCGATCGAGACAGGTGATTTGTGCTGTTTGGGACAGCAAAAGATTGTCTAGCAACCAGCACGTAACGCGCCCATCTCGCCTCCCAATTTCGAGCACTTTGAAGTCTACAACGTGCTGAAATAGATGACGATAGCTGGCTAAGAAATTTAGATCAACGTCGGCAAACTCGCTAGAAAATTGATAGCCTTTAGTCAAGCGCTGAAACTGCTTTTTAGCTCTGGCAAGCTCTGCGATCGCTTCTGCAAATGCTGGCTGCAATGTTACGGCTTGCTGCAAAGCCAACATTGCCTGTTCAAGTCGGTTTTGCTTGTATAAAACGGTGCCGAGATTGAAATAAATTCTAGACAGATCAACAGTCGAAAGTGCTGGATTGAGGTCAATCGCTTGCTTAAAATAAGCGCCTGCTTCTTCTAGCTTGCCCTGTTGATGCAACGCTGAACCAAAATTGTTGTAAGCAGCGGCTAAAATATTTTTAACCGTTGCACGTGTTGCTGGTTCTGCTTGCATACCATGTTCATAAAGCGAAATCGCTTCGGTATAGCACCCTTGTGATAGATAATCGCTAGCTAGTTGTTGCCAGTTTAACTGTGCAGTCAGTTCAGTGGTTAAAGCAATTTTTCGGAATTTTTCGTTTAGATAGCTAAAGCGCTCTTGTTCCAAACGTCGTCGTAAAAGGTGCAGCTCCCTCTCAGCGGGAGGCGTTTCATCCTGATACTGATTGGGTGGAGTTTGAAATTTTTTTAACTGTCGATCCAGATTATTGCCGGGATACCGAATATATTCAACCGTTTCAATCTCAACTTTCAATACCTTAAAAAACTTTCCCAGCCATAACGTGTAGGACACATCTTCACAACCAATTTGTTTATAAACGGGTGCCTCAGGAAAACCTTCAACAAATTCATGGCAGTCTCGGCGTAGGCATAAATTGAGAGGGATCGTATTCTCGATCGCGGCTTTCCATTCTGGATAAAGGGGATCTGCTATCCGCACACCTGTCCGTACAACGCCAATAGGATGCGGCGGTAGCGTTAGGGGATAGGAGGTCTCACCAACCGTTACTTGTAGAGTTTTGAGTGCTGCCTCAGCCGACTGGGGCTGATGGTTGAGTAACATAAAACAGAGATAAATATGTTCTTTGAACATCAGATCATCTCCGTCGCAGAAAAAGAGAATATCGCCCCTGGCAATCTTCACTCCCGTATTTCTCGCGGCACCACTGCCCAGGCTTCTAAAGTGCTTGATGACTTGACAGTAAGGCTTATCTCGACCAAATTCTGCCAGCAATGTGAGTGTGCGATCGCTCGACCCCTCATCAACCACAATCAACTCGGAATAAACGTTGTGCTCAACATCATGCTGCTTATGAAAGTAGGCAATGCTGGCATCAATACTCTCTAGCGTGCGAATAATTTCACGCTCTTTGTTTAGCACCGGGACAATAACAGAAAGTGAGCGAATCATGCTGTTGCACCCTAGTAATTCCAATGTGCTGCAAGCTTTATTCCACCTTACATTTACAGCAGGCAACCGATTTGCATCACATAAATCGACTCGCCGCTGCTAACGTGAGTTTTCCCCATTGGCACTACAGCTAGCCCATTTGTACCAGCTAGATTGACCAAGTTTCCTGAACTGTGGCTACCGCCAGCTAAAGCAAACTCATACAGTCCGTCCACCAAATGTAGGTGTCCCCAGAGATAAGACTCTCGCTTACCGTCCGATCGCAAATCGACTCGTGTTTTCGCCCTCACAAATGTTGGTTTCCACGCACGTTCAGGTAAGCCTGATAGTTTGCGTAGCGCTGGCTCTACAAAGCGACAAAATGTTACCAGCGCTGAAACTGGGTTGCCGGGAAGACCGAAGTAGAGCGCGGTAGCATTGGAGAGTGGGAATCGTGGATCTGCTGCCTCAAGCGCCCTAGGCTCCTCTGCCTCGTGCCTTCTGCCTTCTGCCTGCCGCCCAAACGTTGCCACGGTCAACGGCTTTCCTGGCTTCACTGCAACGGCACGAATATGAATATTGCCACCCAACTCGGCAAGAATGTCTTCTACATAGTCATAGTCACCGACCGAGACACCACCGGAGGAAAGCACAATATCAGCACGATCGAGAGCCATCGCGATCGCCTGTTTCAGTGCCTCTGGTTCATCCCGTACCACTCCCAACCGTAAGGGGATTGCACCAGCCTGGGTAACCAAACTTGCCAACGCATACTGGTTAGAGTCTACAATTTCACCTGGCTGAAGTGGGCGATCAATGCTGACCAGTTCGTCACCTGTAGAGAGGATAGCGACCCGTGGCTGCCGATAGACTTTGACCTGAGCGCACTGAGCCGCCGCCAGCACTGCTATTTCTGGAGCCTGAAGCCGCAATCCCGATGGCAAAAGCGGTTGTCCAGCCTGATAAAAAGCTGCTCGCTTGCGGACAAACGCCTGTGGCTGTGGCGCTGCCAGAATGGTCACACGATCGCCATCCCGCTGTGTTTCTTCCTGAATGACGATTGTGTCAGCCCCAGCAGGCATCACTGAACCCGTTAAAATGCGAGTGGCTTGACCAGCCTCAACAACACACTGCGGTTGATAGCCCGCCGGAATCGTTTCAATCACCACTAACGTAACTGGAGACTCCGCCGAACACGCCTGTACATCGGCATAACGCACTGCATAGCCATCCATTGCCGAGTTATCCCAGTGGGGAAAGTCGAGAGCACTGGTGACAGAGCCTGCCAGAATTCGATCGGGCGCCTCTAGTAGCGGCAGCACCTCACTATCGCGATCGATATTAAACGGCTGCACAAGGCTGAGGATGATTGTCTCTGCTTGCTCAACTGAAATCATAAGAGATTGAAGCTTGGCGCTTAAGAGATTAAAGCTTGAGATAGCATTGCCAACTCAGTCTAAAGCGTTATCTTTCTTTTTTAACTTTCGCTGCAATTAATCAAACATCATGCTGAAATGTTGTGGCAATCACACTCCATTTTTGGGGGTGCGCTATTCTGGAGTAGAGCAAGAGATTACTGCAATCGCTCTGCCTAACGCATCATAACTCCGCCAAGCACTGGTGCGTTTTAGAAGTTTATTCTCCTTGAGGTGTTTATGGCTAATCCACAGTTCCGCCCATCTTTTGAGAATGCTTCCCTACCAGAAAAGCTAACGCCAGAGCTTTTAGAACAGCTCCCCGCCGATTCTGAAATTTGGCACAACCTCAAGCAGGCAATTTCGACCAGCTCCGGGTTTGAGCGCTGGCAGTTAGAACGCAACACAGATGGTCGCCTGAGTGGGTTAAACCTGGATCATTTAGTACGCTACTACTTGCGTGAGACGTTGGAAACGCTGGCTTATTAAGCTGCTTCTGTTGTCTGTCACTCATGCAATCTCATGACGCATAAAATTAACCCCTCCTAATGCCCCTTTAAGAAGGAACGGTTAGGAGGGGTTTAATGTGTCAGTTCACAGGGAACTGATAACAGCCTTAAAGCTTTTCAAACACGCCCAGAATTCTGCGGATGCCGCCTTCAAGTTCACTCAGTTTTACGGCAGTATCTACTAGTCGATCGACTTTTACTTCCACTTCTTGAGTGGG
>DATNQS010000617.1:0-2726 GCA_036703925.1 Candidatus Sericytochromatia bacterium | reverse complement strand
GTATTTGCCCAAATCGGACTAGGCAGCTCAATGCTGGCACTATCAGGCGTTGTGATGTGGGGCTTTGCAGGCATGGCACTGGCAGCCCAGCGGTTCTATCGCTATCAACATCTGCTGCAAGAGCCGGGAGGTGAATGATGGCATCGCGTGGGGGCAGTCTACCGATCGAACGGCTAGCCAAGAACAGAACAGGAGCAAAAGCAGAGAAGGGACTTTACGATCGCAATCCTATAGGGCTGGAGCACTTACCAAAAGTCGTTAAACCTCGCCTGGAGGGAATTCAAATTTGTCGGGGAATCGCGGCTCTACTGGTGCTGCTGTTTCATATGACACAGCTTAGTCAAGAGAAACTTGGTCAAGCGATGTTGGCAAATCTGTTTGCCTTCGGTAGCGCTGGCGTTGATTTTTTCTTTGTACTTAGCGGCTTTATTCTTTTCTTTGTACATCAGACCGATCTAGGGCGGCGCGATCGCCTGAAACCGTTCATTCTCAAACGGCTGATTCGGGTGTATCCGCTCTATTGGTTAGTTACCTTAGCCATCTTGCCCGTTTACTTTCTCGCACCGCAATTTGGTTATGGGTATGAACGCCAATTGGATGTCATTTTGAAGTCTCTATGGCTGCTGCCACAAGCGCATTTGCCGATCCTGATTGTAGGCTGGTCGCTGAGCCATGAAGTGCTGTTTTACTTCATTTTTGCGTTAGCAATTTTATTCCCGCTCAAGCGTTTCAGTCGCCTACTTTCAGGCTGGCTTGTGGGCACGCTAGCAATCTTTTTACTCAATGTTGCAGGTGCTTTTGACTCAGAACAACATTTTTTGCTGTGGTTTATTTTTAGTCCACACAATCTAGAGTTTATGCTCGGTTGTTTGGCAGCTTATTTGGTGCTAAAGAAGCAACTGAAGGCAAGCAATACGTTTTTACTACTGTTAGGAACGACTTGCTTTGTCGCATTTGGTATTGCTCAAGCTGAGCGATCGTTCTCCTTCAATCCAATCGTGATCTATGGCATTTCTTCAGCGTTGATTGTGATCGGTGCAGCAACATTAGAAGTACAGCGATCGCGCCCCTTAGTACGTTTCTTTTCGTTCTTGGGCGATGCATCGTACTCCATTTATTTGACCCACTATCCCTGCTTATCTGTCTTGCTGAAGCTGACAATAGCGGCGCAGCTCATTAACATCATCGGTTATTCAGTAACGATCGGTTTGTTGCTGCTTACCACCGTAAGTGTAGGTTGCCTGACGTATGTATGGCTCGAAAAACCATTGGTCTATCGACTAAGAGGAACGATCGTGAATCAACTAACAACGGCAACAAAAGCGTCTGATTCGGTCGCTGCCAGAGCAATCAAGGTGCTTTTTCTGGATCAGAGTGGTGCCTTAGGCGGCGCAGAACTATGTTTGCTGGATCTGGTGCAGCCGTACCGCGATCGCAGCTTGGTCTGTCTCTTTGCAGATGGTGCCTTCAAAACGGCGTTGCAACAACAGGGAGTAGCGGTCAAGGTGGTGGCGACCAAGTCGATCGCGGTTCGCAAAGAAAGCGGTCTGGTACAGGGGCTTCAGAGTCTCGGTCAACTGCTACCCATCACTGTCACTGTCGCTCGTCTCAGCCGCGACTACGATGTGATCTATGCCAATACTCAAAAAGCGTTGGTGGTGGGAGCGTTAGCAAGCCTACTCAGTCGTCGTCCCCTGGTTTACCATCTGCACGACATCCTTTCAGCCGATCATTTCAGCCGCACCAATCGCCGCCTTGCTGTTACATTGGCAAATCGCTGCGCGAGTCGGGTCATTGCCACATCCCATGCCAGTCGTGATGCTTTCATTCAGGCAGGTGGGCAGGCAGAACTTGTCACTGTGGTTTACAACGGCTTCGAGCCAGCCGCCTATCAGTTAAAGGATGCAACATTGGGTCAAGTGAATCTGAACCAGAGACAGCAGCTTGGGCTAGACGGCAAATATGCGATCGGACATTTCAGCCGTCTGTCGCCCTGGAAAGGGCAGCACATCCTTATTGAAGCGCTGATTCACTGCCCGGACGATGTGACAGCAGTCTTGGTGGGCGATGCGCTGTTTGGCGAGCAGGAATATGTGCAAGCGCTGAAGACGCAAGTGGCAACGCTGGGACTACAAGACCGGGTGCAGTTTCTCGGCTTTCGATCGAATGTAGTGCCGATCATGCAAGCGTGTGATGTAATTGCCCATACCTCCACTGCACCAGAACCCTTTGGGCGCGTCATCGTCGAAGCGATGCTCTGTGGGCGACCCATTATTGCCTCTGCCGCTGGCGGCGCAGTGGAACTGGTAGAACCAGGAGTCACTGGCTGGCTAACGCCACCAGGAGACGCACAGGCACTAGCAACCGCGATCGCCCAATCTCGTGCAGATCCGGTACACACACAGGTGATTGCTCAAACCGCTCAAACCCAAGCCACCGCTCGCTTTGATTTAACCCACATTCGGCAACAGATTGAGCAACTCCTGCAAGCCGTGGTGAAGGCAGAAGGCTAATGGCTAAGGCTAAAGGCTAAGTCGACTCAAAACGTTCCTACTTCCCTCGCTTCCTCTGCCTCCCCTGCTTTCCCCATCTCCCTCTCCTCTTTCATCCCCCATCCTCTATCCCTCATCCTTTCCTCCTATGCCCCTACCTCCATCTACCCCTTCCATCAGCGTCTTCCTGCCTGCCCTTGAAGGTGGTGGTGCCGAACGAGCCATGCTGCATTT
>DATNQS010000616.1:0-5165 GCA_036703925.1 Candidatus Sericytochromatia bacterium | reverse complement strand
GCCAACTGTGTCACCTGCTGCGTTGCCCACACGGAATGTCGAGCGCCCAACGCTTAACAAAGATAAAGTCAAGGAAAGTGGCAGCAGAGAAAACGATCGCAGCAGTAGAGAGAACGATCGCAGTAGCAAAGACAACGATCGCGGCAAGGGCAGAGGCAAAGGCAAAGGGCGCGATGAAGAGCCAAGGCAGATGGTTAGCCCAGCGCTGCTACGCGGACCCAAGCCAACGAAGCCCAAACCGCCAGAGCCAGAAGTCGAAGAAGTGCTGCCAGAAGCAACTGAGGAAGTCATTGCTGAAGACGTTGCAGCAGAAATACCAGAAGCAGCCGCTTTAAGTGAAAGCGCCTAACTTGTTGGCAATCCTGTAGTCATAGTGGCATTGTAAAAGCAGAGGAGCGATCGCTCCTCTGCTTTTACAGTTTATGAGCGTAAGGCTTTTGTCAGACGCTTTGATGTTTGGTCTCCCTTATGCTTACAAGTGCTCAAGATCCAGTGGTGCAGATCGATCGCGCTTCAGTTTCGCCCTGGCGCTACTGGCCGCTATTACCCATTCATCGTTTATTTTTGAGCCTTTATTTCGGCTCGATCGTGATTCACGGCAGCAGACAGTTGCCCACACAAGGACCAGTTGTAATAGCATCCAAGCATTACAGCCGTTGGGACCCGTTTGTGTTGACACTGCTGAACACCGAACCACTCTGGTTTATGACCAACTCCAATCACTTCTCTGGCGTGCAAGGCTGGTTCTCGTGGCGACTGGGTGCCTTTCCAGTGGATGTAAACCACCCAAAAATCGCGAGTTTTCGTTACGCAATCGCGCTATTGCAAGCCCGAAAAAAACTGATGCTGTTTCCCGAGGTGGCATCGTGCGCGATCAGCCCGTGCGTCCACTAAAATCTGGTTTAGCCCGTCTTGTCCTTCAAGCAGAAACCTTTGCAGATTTCGATCGTGCTGATCGCCATCCCATATCAACCCGCTCCCGGCTGGCGATCGCGTATCACTATCACCATTAGTCCACCGCTCCATACCATTGACTATCGCCAGAGCAATGATAAGTAAACCGCTCAAGCAATCACTATAGCCCTTGAAGCAGCACTGTTAAAGGCACTGGAAGCATAGGCGAAAGCAAACGTGAAGCACTTTCTAGCGCAACAGCTTCACCATCCAGAGTGACTGCACTTGAAAGCCGAGCGTGTTGTAAAGACTCAGGGCAGCGTGATTCGATTGAAACACTTGCAGCCCGATTTGACGATCGCCCCTTGCGGCTGCCCATGCTTCTGCCTCAAGCATTAAGGCTCTACCAAGCCCTTTGCGCCGATGCTCTGGGACGACATAGAGTAAAAAAATGTGAGCATGACGATCGCCCTGTAGCTGGTCGATCGCTGTTCCCAGCCACAAGCAGGCGATCGGCTGCTGCGATCGCTTTAAGCCTGAATTTGACAGGGTATCTGCGCCGACCTCAGATGTAGGAACTACCCACCAAAGGGGGGTCTCACGCGACAAGTACTGATCAACAGTCTGTGCCAGGTGAGCATAGCTGTCTGATGCTTCCATCTCCTGATAGGTGCGCTGCATGAACTGTACTAGCCGTGCACGATCGAGACTGGAACCCAAACGCAGGTGATAACCAACTGGCATGAGATTTGACACAAGCAGTGCCATCCAAAAGCGACAACCAACGCGCTCACCCTGCCGTAATAGGCTTCAAGTTGTTTGAGGTCAAAACTTAAACAACCGACTTGTCCTTATTGAAATAAAGCTGGATCATCCGGCAAGCCATTGACCAAAGCTGAAAGTGATGGTGGAAGACCAGCAAGAGACTCAGCACCAAGCATTGCAGCCTTGGGCTGGCTGACTTCACTAACGGGAGCCGGTGCTGCCATGTCGGAAGGCAGAAAAATGCGGGCACTAACGGCTGCCAGCGCCACAAAAAAGATCAGAAAAATAAAGAGTGGAGCAATGTATTGCCTGAAAAACGCCATGACAGTAGCCGTATGAATAGTATTTAATTCAGTCTAAAAATTCTGAGACTTCACTCAAGATTTGTGAAGTTCCTCTCATTTATCGTAACGCGACAATGTTAATTATCATCAGGCAAATTTACAAAATGCGATCGTGTACCGTTCCAAGGCGCAAACAGGGGTAGCAGCAAAAGACCAGGGAGCGAAGCCGCAAGCGTGAGCAAAAAGAACAGTGCCCAGCCCTCCTGCGTTGCGCCTGCCAGGTGAGAGTTGCCCATGAGTGCCGGGTTTGACTGGATGAACGGCTTCAGCCGTTGCGCTAGCTCACCACTTGCCGGACCCGCCAATAAATCTCTGCCGACTGCCATCAGGCTGGACAACAACGCAAACTGAGTCGCTGAGAAACGGGGATTGCAAAGGCTCATTAAAAAGCCCAGAAACCCAGCCGTACCCAACCCACCACAAAAGTTTTCGACGTTAATCGCCGCCACCATCGTCGGGTAGCTTTTGCCCACGACTGCCAGAACGTAGTAGCCCAGATTGCTGATGGCTTGCAGCGCACCAAAAACCCAGAGCGATCGGTTGATGCCAATTTTACTCAGCACCGCTCCACCTGCCAGGGTGCCGACGATCGTCGCAATCAGCCCCATACCCTGACGAATATTACCAATATCAGCATCAGCAAAGCCAAGCCCCTTTCCACCAAGGAACGGTACTGCCATTTTGACGACCATCGCATCGCCTAGCTTAAAGACGATGATAAAAATCAACGTAAAGAGCGCTTGCTGCCAACCTAGACGACGGAGAAACTCCACGAATGGCAGCACAACTGCCTGCCGGAGCGATTCAGGGGGACGATCGCGCTCGACTGGTTCTGGTGCACCAAAGGAGGTAAGGAGTCCTGCAACCATTAGCAGCGCCATCAACCCATAGACCCAAGGCCAGGTAAGGCGATCTGCCAGGTTAAAGGCAATCCATCCCGTCAGCAGAAGAGCAATCCGGTAGCCCAAAATCGTCATCGAGGCACCTGCCCCGACCTCTCGCTCTGTCAGCACATCAGCACGGTACGCATCGATCGCAATATCTTGAGTAGCACTCAGCAGCGCTATTCCTAGGGCTGTTAGCGCTAGCAGTTGCAGGCTGAACGATCGCTGGTCTGAATTCAGCGTTGCAATCATGCCCATTTGCAGAGCGATCGCTACAATCCCGATAATCAGCCCTACCTGCGCCAATACCATCCAGCCACGCCTGCGCCCTAAAAAGGGTGGCACGAAGCGATCGAGCACTGGTGACCAGATAAATTTGAGCGAGTAAGGCAAGCTAACTAAACTAAACCAGCCGATCGTGCGGAGATCTAACCCTGCTTTGGTCATCCATGCGCGAAAAGCATCGTCTGTTAGCGCAAATGGCAACCCAGACGCGAAGCCCAACAGCAAAATTGCTGCCATCTTGCGGCTTTGGAAGACTTGTAGGAACGATTGATCAGGTTTCGCGGCGGCATCTGGCAACTTAGGCAATTGAGTATACCTCTAGCATTCAGCCATCATGCCATAGCTGCATTGCATCACAGCGCTCTCTAAAGTAGTTCTGTAGGCAATAGTCTGTAGGCCATAAACTGTGTCCCACAGGTAGCTACATTTTTTCGCGCCACACGCCGACTAGACTACCCTGCACATCAATATCCTTTGCAGGTACTTCGATCGCTGGATACGCTTCCGCATCAGGATTGCCAGGCTGCAACACCACTCTGCTACCCTTGCGGTGGAAGTACTTGAGCGTTGTTTGCCCTTCTACTCTAGCGGCGACGATCGTGCCATTCTTCAGTGCTTTGGGGTCAGAAACCGGCTGCATGATCACCACGTCTCCATCATCGATGAGCGCTTCAATCATGCTCTGCCCACGTACTCGCAGTGCAAAAAAGCGGGGATTAAACAGCAGATTAGAAAAATCGAGATGCTCAACGTCTGTCTCGACAAAGGCCTCTACTAAGCCACCTGCCGCGATCGCACCCAAGATTGGTACACCGGGAGAGGATGCCTGAGTGAGGCGAATTGTGCGGGCTTTGCCTTCGTTCCAGTCGATATAGCCCTTTGTCCTCAAATGCTCTAGACGGCTCTGGACAGGAGCCGGAGACTTTAAGCCCATTGCCTTCATCATCTGCCGAATCGAAGGCGAATGCTGATATTCACGGATGTAGCCCACCAACCAGTCGTAAAGCTCTTGTTGGGGATCGGTAAGGGTTTCCATAGCCATAATTAAGCGATCGCAGTACTTAGAACACTTGTACCATCAAAATCGCAACCTGTCCAGTAGTTTTTTAGCTCAAAAAGATTGTTTTTTAGCTCCTGAGTCCAGGCTTTACTTTGCAGAGGTTCAAGTTTCGGCTTTCAAGCTGAGTCGGTGGGCAGATTCTACCAACTCAACTTGAAGCCGATCGCGGTTACTCCTTTACGCTTCAATCACCACGCGCAGGTTGCCGCGTTTTTTAGAGACACGGCAGGCAGTGCTAGAACCCGATCGCTCGAACTCCAGATCTAGCAGTGTGGGACCGACCCGAAGGTTTTGGAGAGAGAGGTAGTTGATCGACTCTGGCAGAGCAGGATCGATGATGCGGAGGTAGTTACCTGGCGCATCTGGGACAAGGTTTACGATCATCTGAATGAGCTGGAAAACGCTGCCCGTTGCCCATGCCTGGGGTGAACAAGCGACTGGATACTGAACAGGGGCGTTATCGTCAATGCGATCGTAGCCACAGAACAGTTCTGGGGGACGCTGATACGGCTGGCGTTTGGTCATATCGAGAATGCCCTTCGCTACTTCGAGCGCCTGATCGATCAGACCCAGCGATCGCAGCCCGATCGCGGTCAGCGCGTTGTCATGAGGCCACACAGAGCCAATGTGGTAGCCCATCGGGTTATAGGCAGGTGACAGGCTGCTGAGAGTACGGATACCCCAGCCGTTAAACATATCGGGTGCCCGCAGGCGCTCGGCAACGCTGTAGGCTTTTTCGGGTGTGAGGATACCTAAGTTAAGGCAGTGCCCCGGATTCGAGGTAATGCTATCGACAGGCTTGCCCTCACCATCCAATGCCAACGCGCAAAAGTCCTGATCTTCCATCCAAAAGTCTTCGTTGAAGCGGTTTTTGAGGTCTTTTGCTTCTTCTTCCCAGCGATCGGCAAGGTCAATGCGCTTCTTCATGCGGGC
>DATNQS010000615.1:0-6173 GCA_036703925.1 Candidatus Sericytochromatia bacterium | reverse complement strand
ATTACGCCATTAAAACAGGAGCGATTGAGGAAGAGAAAGTCTAAGGGGGAAGCCGATCGATTGAAGCGATCGCGCACTTCGTAATAATAATCTGCTCCAATTATCAGAAGTCGATCACCTTGATCTTGTAGAAATTCAGCTACTATTTTTCGATTAATGTCATCAGTTTGAATGCTTTGATAAAACGCAATAAGGTGCTGATTCGTATCAGTCAAAAGGGAACGTTTGGGTGCCAGATTAAAGGCCACAACACCTGACCCTAGAAAGGGTTCAATCCACTTTGATTGTGCTGCTTCGACCCATTGAATTTGGCTTAGGATAAAGGGCACAAGTTTTGTTTTAATGCCCTGGCACTTAATGGGTGGAACTTTGACGTGCATGATTGGGAAGATACCGCCAGTCGGTAAGATGAAGACACCGACTCTAGGACGATTGAGGCAATGAATTTACAGCAAGCGATTCCGGTGGAAGCGATCCGTTACGACGATCGCGGGTTGGTTCCGGCAATTGTACAAGATTACCTGGACGGCACCGTGCTGATGATGGCATGGATGAATCGGGAATCGTTGCAGAAAACGCTGGACACGGGTGAAACTTGGTTCTGGAGTCGATCGCGTCAGGCATTCTGGCATAAAGGTGAAACCTCTGGGCACTTTCAGAAAATGCACGCCATTCGTTACGACTGCGATAGTGATGCGCTGCTTGTTAGTGTTGAGCAATTGGGTGACAGCGCGTGTCATACCGGAGAGCGGAGTTGCTTTCATCGCGTGAATGACTCGATCGTCCCGCCGCCAGCGGATATGCTGTCGCAGGTCTTTGACGTTATCTGTGATCGCCGCGATCGCCCTTCCGACAGTTCCTACACCTCTAAGCTGTTAGCAGATGGGGATAACAAAATTCTCAAAAAAATTGGCGAAGAAGCGGTAGAAGTCGTCATGGCATGCAAGGATGATGACCCTGACGCGATCGCGGGTGAAGTGGCAGATTTGTTCTATCACAGCCTTGTGGCATTGGCTCACCACAAGGTAGATCTGAGAGCGGTGTATCAGAAACTCCAAGAGCGACGACGTTGAACAGATCCCCGACTTCTTGAACAAGTTGGGGATCTCACTGCTTGAGTGGTTTCATCATGCGATCGAGCCGTTGCAAAACTAGAATCGTGATGCCGACACTGATCGCTAACCCAATCCATAAACCGTGGGCAACAGGCGTTGGCTGATCCAGTGCCCAGCCACCTAGCGGTGGACCAATGAACGCGCCGATCGCCCAACACTGCGAATTGACCGCCAAATATACGCCTCGCAGCGACTCTGGTGCCATCTCAACCGTAATCGACGAGGCTGATGGCATATAAGTAACTGTTGCCAGCGCTAACATACCCAGAGCCAGGATCGCCCAAAGCAGATGATGCGAAGAGACAACCCCCGTCACCCATACCAGCACAAACCCCGCGCCCCATAATACAGCGGACAAGATCAAACCCTGCGCGCGGCTAAAGCGGTTGAGCACTCGCACAGCGGGTAGTTGGCAGACAACAGCCACAACCATGTGCCAGGTAAAGAGAGCGCTCAAGGTCGGTGGCGAGAACCCGGTGGGCAAATTAGAAAGAAAATTGGTGAAATACAGCGGCATCGTGCTGTTGATTTGCATCAGATAGGTTGTAAACAGCACATTCGCAACGGCATAGGTCAACAAACGGCGATCGCGCAATGCTTGCTGCCAATCCCTGACGGCTTTATGGTCGCCTGTCGGTTTGTGTGATTCGGCGATCGCCCAATACACCACAGCAAACAGCACCACAAACGAGATCGCATCAACAACGAACAAGGCTCGATACGCGCCCGTTGTGCCAACCAACAGCCCACCGAGCACAACGCCTAAACCTAAGCCCAGGCTATCGCTAAGGCGCGTTAAGGCAAATGCCTCATTGCGCTGTGCAGGCGTTGTCAAATCAGCGACCATTGCCTCGTTAGCGGGCCAATACAGTCCCATCCCCAACCCCATCAGCAGATTGCCTGCCACAAACACAAGAAAATCGTGAGAAATGGCAAGCACAATGGAAGCGATCGCTGAGACGATCGCCGATAGCAACAGCGTTCGTCGTCGTCCCCAAAACGGCGAGTCGGCAAAGGAGCCGCCTAACAAACGACCGACTACTCCTGAAATTGACGCACTACCCAAACCGACACCCACCTGCGTCGCCGACAAGCCCACTTGATTGACGAAAAAGATCGGTGCGTAGAACAGCGTGAAGCCTGATCCCGTCTGAGAGAGCAACCGTCCTGCCGCTAAAACCCAAACCTGATAGTTCAAAGCAGGCAACCAGGACAACAGCTTGGATTGGCGGATGGGCATGAACAAACCGTAAACAAGGAACAACCTCAAGTTTGCCTGAGTTTCCAGTGTTGGAGTAAGCCAATTGTTGAAGTTGCGGCTGTAAAAGCACCTGTTACGCTTAGGATGCCGCTGCTCCCACCATTCCTACCCATTTCCAAAGCTTGCGATCGCTCAACGTTCAATTAGCAGTTTGAGTGGTAGAACCCCGTTTGCTCTACAGCAATCGTTTATAGCCGTCATCCAATGGTTATCACTGGGGTAATGTCAAAGCGATCGTCGGCAATAGTCTCTCCTCTGCCTGCTGCCCTTCTCTCATCATGAAACTAACCACTCGCGGACATTACAGCGTCAAAGCCCTTCTCGACCTGACATTGCAACCAGCCTATGGTCCAGCGTCCGTTAAAGCGATCGCGCAACGCCAAGATCTACCCGCTCCCTACCTCGAAAAGCTGCTGATTGAACTGCGTCGCGCAGGTTTGGTGCAGTCCATACGCGGTGTACAGGGTGGCTATCAGCTCGCCCGATCGCCCGCCAGCATTTCGTTAGGACAAATTCTAGAAGCGGTTGGGGAAAGCATTGACCCGCTCCCCCGACACGCCCCCGACGGCTCACAGGCAGAAGATTGGGTCACGTTCACCGTCTGGAATCGGCTCCACCAAAAGCTGAAAGAATCCCTCTACAGCATCTCGTTAGAAGACCTGTATTTTGATGCCCGCAGTTGGCAAGCAGCACAGGGAGAGGAGACGAGTTTTGTCGTGTAGAGGAGGAGAGGAGAGTTTTGAGTTTTGAGTTTTAAGTTGAAGGTTAGGAGAGCTTTAGCCTTTAGCCTTCAGTCTCTTGCTCATTGCCCACCGCCGACGAATGACTGCCCGTTGCTTGTCATCACTGGCGCGATCGATGCGCCCTTACCTTCTTCGCTGCCTGGTTTGTTATACGAACACTTGACGGTAATTTTGAGGTTGCTTTGGGCTTTACCACTGGCAATGTAAGGAATACCAGCATCGGCGCTGAGATTAACCCCAAACTCTAGCGTGACTTCATCGACGTTGGCTGCGGCGCAGTTTTTGAACGCATTCAGGCAATAAACGGTATAGGTGCGGATGGTGTTTTGCACCATTTCCATTGATTGGGTAGGGCTGGGACGAAACGGCATTCTAGGATCGCCAATGCCTTTTGCGCCGCCTCGCCGCTGCTCGCCTTCTTCTGTGGGAATCTGTGGCGCGATCGGGGAGGTTTCGGCATCGTCCTGAGCTTCAATGTAAAGCACGGTGCCGTTATCTAGTTGGACGGGGACAATCTTGGTCAAAACGTTTCCTGCCAGTGAGGGTAGATGCGATCCTGATTCTGACTAAGAATGCGTGCTTTCCTTTAGTGGGTGATACCCCTCATGTGATGCGATTAATAGCGCTAACCCTGGTATCACGCTTCCTCACGTTCGATGACATCTAAAGCAACCTGCTAGCGAGGCGGGCTGCTTCGTGCCTTTTTGCTGGCGATTAATGAGACGAATCGTCCGCTCACAACTGCGGTCATGAGATGCAGGGTAACTATCTGGCGATCCGGTAACGACAGTCAGCCTTTGAGGATTGAAGCGTGAAGCTCGTTGCAAAAAAGAGCGATCGTCCCCTTCAAAAGCTAGGCTGGATAAAGTGTACGGTCGTGTAATAACTCGATGGAGGAACCGTAGCAGCGCTCAATCATTCATGAACAAGACCCAATCAGCTTTCCCTGCTATGCATGGTTTTCTTAATCTCAATAAACCTGCGGGGTTTACGTCTCACGACTGCGTTGCCAAAGTGCGGCGGCTTCTACAGATGAAGCGCGTTGGACACGCGGGCACACTCGATCCAGCCGCGATCGGGGTGTTGCCGATCGCCCTTGGCAAAGCCACCCGTCTGCTGCAATTTCTCCGCCAGGATAAGGCATACCGAGCCACCGTGCGCTTGGGAGTCAGCACAACGACCGATGATTTGGAAGGCGAAATATTGCTGGCTCATCCAATTGCGGCGCTCGATTTGACGACCGTGGAAACAGCGCTTCAGCAGTTTCAGGGCACCATCCAGCAGATTCCACCCAACTACAGTGCCATTCAGGTAAAGGGCAAGCGGCTGTATGATTTGGCGCGGGCAGGCGAACCGATTGAGGTCAAGTCTCGCGCCGTGCAAGTGTTTAGTCTAGAAGTGCTCGACTGGCGATCAGGCGACTTTCCTGAACTAGATTTAGCGATCGCCTGTGGCCCCGGTACGTATATTCGGTCGATCGCACGTGATCTGGGTACCGTCTTGAAAACGGGTGGCGCACTAGCAGCCCTCACGCGCATTAGCAGCAGCGGCTTTAATCTGGCAGACAGCCTGACCCTAGAAGCACTAGAAGCACAGCAAGAGCAAGGTATCTTTCAGCCTATCGAGCCAGTAGAAGCGCTAAGGCATCTAAGTGCAATTTCGCTCTCGGCAACGATCGCCCGTCGCTGGTGTCAAGGGCAGCGCATTGCCATTTATCCTACGGCTGACGATCGCTGGGAGAGTGTAGAAGATGGGGAGACAGGACAACATAAGGATGCAGACAGCACTCAGGTCTACGCGGTCGATCCATTGCAACAACCGTTGCGCGTTCACCATGAAGATGGTCGCTTTCTCGGCATTGGTAAGCCAACCGATACGGAAGTAGGGATTATCTTGCTATCGCAGATGGTCTTTGAGAGTGATGAGAACGCTGCTCAATAGGTTGTGCCCTTTTGTAACGGGTAAAGGGTAGAGAAACAGTGGTAACGGCGCAAGTCCTTCAGCCGACTATGAAATCTTACTCGTTGAGGATTATCCGCGGCTGGTAGGAGAGTGTTAGCACGATCGTAGCCGTGTTAGTACCAGCACAATTTCATCCACAGCACCTCTTACAGTGGCAGTTGACGTACCAGAGGCATTAGTCAACAGGCTGAAGGCGAGATCGGAATGGTTGGATGGCCTAAGGTAGCCAGAGAGTGCCACAACACCCCCGATTGTACCAGTTTTGCCTTGTAGTTTGCCTTGTGCGGCTGTGTTGCGAAAGCGGTTTTTGAGCGTTCCGTTGACACCCGCGATCGCCAACGAGTTGCGGTACACCGCTGCATCAGGGCGTTGTGCCATTGCCTGAAGAGTTTGCACCAGGGCTTCAGAGCTGGCACGATTGCGGCTTGCTAAGCCTGAGCCATCGACCATACTGTACCCAGCCGCATTCACACCCAGAGGCGTTAATGTTGCTTTGATAGCAGCAATGCCGCTGGCGGTTGCATCCTGGTTGCTAGCGGTCTGTGTCACTCCTAGCGTTTTCAGCAGGGTTTCGGCGTAGATGTTGTTGCTTTCACGATTCGTTTCAACGAGCAATTGCGCTAAAGGGGGTGACTCAACCGCCGCTAGCTCGACCAAACCAGGCAGGGCAGGTGTCATTTTCACAACGGTCGATCGCTGCACGACGATATTGGCGGCTGCCAGCGCTGTACGAAATTTGTCGATTAAATAGTTGCCTGGATTGGGAACAGAAACAGCAATTGTTTCTGCTTCTGACCCCACCCGTAGTTGTCCTGTCAGCCGCATGAGCGCCTGGTTAGAGGGACGGGCAGCATCCACAAACTCACTGCCGTTAGCCGAGACTGTCACCGTCTGATTGCTGGTACGCCATGTACGTGCGTCCGTTGGATCATCCCACTGAACGCGCAATGGTTGTCCGACTCGCTGGGGAAACAAGGTGACACCGATCGCATTTTGATTCAGCATCAGGCTATTGACTGGCGCACCATAACCCTGTGTCGTATCGTCTGCATCCCAATAGGGATTGGTGGCAGCGCCGCGAAAGTACGTATC
>DATNQS010000614.1:0-8746 GCA_036703925.1 Candidatus Sericytochromatia bacterium | reverse complement strand
GGCCGTTTAAGCGGAGAATGAAGGCGCAGTAAGCAAGGTGTCTAGGCGATGCGTTTAAGCCTTTGCATGATTGTGCGCGATGAAGAAGCAACGTTACGCCGTTGTCTAGACAGTGTACGAGGCGTAGTCGATGAGATTATCGTCGTTGATACGGGCTCCCGCGATCGCACCATTGCGATCGCCAAAGACTGCAAGGCTAGTGTTTATCCCTTTACCTGGTATGATGACTTTGCGGCTGCCCGTAATGAGTCACTTAAGTATGCACAGGGCGACTGGATTCTGGTGCTGGATGCCGATGAGGTGCTGGTGCCGGAGAGCGTGCCAGCCCTACAACAGGCCATGCAGTTGGATGATGCGATCGCTATTGCCCTGCTGCGAGAAGAAGTCGGCACCCATCATCCCGACTCCCAACTTTCGCGCATGTTTCGCAGGCATCCAGCGATCACCTTTACCCGTCCGTATCACGAATTGATTGACGACAGCGTGACTCGGTTGCTGCAACAAGAACCGCACTGGCGAGTCGTCGCCTTACCAGACATTGCTATTCAGCACACAGGTTACCAGGCGGCGTCGATCGATCAGCGCCACAAGGTCGAGCGTGCCCGTGCGATCATGGAGCGCTACCATACCGCTCATCCTGACGATGCGTACATTTGCAGCAAGCTAGGGGCACTCTACATCGATTCAGGCGATTTAGCACGCGGGTTAGCCTTACTGCAACAGGGTTTAGAGACTGCGACTGAAGCGGCGGTGCTGTACGAATTGCACTATCACCTGGGAAGCTTCTACGGTCAGCAGCAACAGCTAGACCAGGCAGCATGGCATTACGAAGCCGCGATCGCCCAACCACTGCCCCAACGCTTGCAGTTAGGTGCTTACAACAACTGGGGCAACGTGCTGAAAGAGCAGGGCGATCTAGTGAAAGCAAAAGCGCTCTACGAAACCACGATCGCGATCGACCCAATTGGTGCAGTTGGTTATTACAATCTGGGCTTAACGCTCAAAGCAATGGGGCAGTTACAGGACGCGATCGTGCAGTATCAGCGCGCCATCCAACTCCAGCCTAGCTACGCCGCAGCACACCAAAACCTGGGCGTGGCGCTACTTAAAGCGGGCAATGTAGTAGCCAGCCTGGAGGCATTTAAACAGGCGATCGCGCTCTACGAGCAACAGCAAGCGCCAGAAGCCGCGCACCTACGGGACGCACTCAAGCAAATGGGGCTTCTCGGTTCCGTGTAATGGGTTCTGCAACAGATGAAGGCTTACTCGTAATTAGCAGCCAAAATGTCCATCTTGCCATTGCTTCAGTACACTTGCTGCCCCTGCCAAAAACCAGGGCTTTGAGAGTAGTTTGAAGCCTTAGCGAAAGATGGCGAAGCAATAGCTACGCACAAAGAAGGGAGTCGCAGTGCAGCAGCGATTCTAAAAGAGTTGTCTGACGAACAGCGTACGCCTTAGGCTCAAAGGTTAAGGTGTCGCAGCGGCTGGTTCTGTCTTGCCAACTTCTATATCATCACCTTCATTCAACCGCTCTAGCTCCTGTTCAGTTAGATGAGGGGTACTAACCTCTTCTTGAATGCAAAGGCGATCGCACGGAATAGTATCAGAGATGATCGCGCTTGCCATCATGCCGGTATGAATTTCCAGATGAGCTGCTGGAAGTGCTTCAAACACCAACCGCTGTCCTGGAAACACAACCCGCTCAAAATACCAGTTAGTAACATTGCTGATGCGAGCGATTTGAATATGGCTCGTGGCATTCACATAGCAACAAAGGATCGGGCTATCACTATGCGATGGTAATGGATCGAAGATTTGAGCCATAAAAAAGACCCATACCGAAACTAGAAGGACTTTCTTGAACGTACCATCCTGTGATCCCCTTCGCTGTAAAGACGATTACCAATAAGCTTGCTGGCGGAGATATCTGCCAAAAGGTACAGCTTGTCGATCAAGACAGGCAGATCTAAGCAAGCATGATGGACTCAAACAATCATCTAACCGAAGCTGCAAGAAGAGTTGCTAGTCCTGAAGCCAAGATAAAGCGATCGCAGTATAAGCACAAAGGCGGCTGATCCTTCTGTGCCTTGCTTGAAAAATGTCCATGCAGCAAAAGAAAGTCAGTGGTATCGTAAAGTTATATGAAAATCTTTTTCATAATTCATCTCACACGGGTTCCTAAGCATTTAGCAAGCCGCTGAATACTGCAAACGGTTGTCTGGAGGTTGGCTTCGCAGCGAATGCTCTCCCCTACCAGCGCAGATGTTTGGACAATGGTTCTTCAAGGTGCTTCTACCCAGTTAGACCGATCGCTTTTACGTTAAGAACTCGCTTGCTCATGGATAACCGGATTCTCTACGTTCGTCTCCCCTGCAACCCGATTTTTCCGATCGGTGTCATCTACCTTGCCGATCATGTTCATAAGCAATTTCCAGCCGTTGAGCAGCGTCTTTTTGACCTGGGAACAGTGCCACCGCTGGATTATGCTTCGGCGCTTGACACCTGCATTGACGAATTTAAGCCTAGCCTGCTGGTTTTCTCTTGGCGCGATATCCAGATTTATGCTCCGGTAGGCGGACGGGGCGGCAACCCACTTCAGCACACGTTTGAGTTTTACTATGCACGCAATCCTCTGGTAAAGCTGCGCGGTGCGATCGGGCTACTACGGGTAGCACAGGGTTACTATGGCGAACTCTGGCGTAACCTGGGTTTGATCAAGCGCGGCATGAAACGGGCAAGAAAATACAATCCGTCTGTACGAGCGGTGGTAGGTGGTGGTGCAGTCAGCGTGTTTTATGAGCAGCTTGGACGTAGCTTGCCCAAAGGCACGATCGTGTCTGTAGGTGAAGGCGAAGCACTGTTAGAGAAACTGCTGCGCGGCAAAAATTTTCTGGACGAACGATGCTATGTCGTTGGTGAAACAACAGCTCGCGATCGCATGATCCATGAAGTGCCCACACCGATCGAGAAAACTGCCTGCGACTATACCTACATCGAAACAATCTGGTCAGAGTTTGACTACTACTTACAGGCGCAAGATTTTTATGTTGGTGTGCAGACCAAGCGTGGGTGCCCACACAACTGCTGCTATTGCATCTACACCGTCATTGAGGGTAAGCAGGTACGCATTAACCCAGCAGAAGAAGTGGTTGCAGAAATGCGCCAACTGTATGATCGCGGAATGCGTAACTTCTGGTTTACCGATGCTCAGTTAATTCCAGCCCGCAAGTATATTGATGACGTGGCGGAACTGTTGCAAAAGGTGCTGGATGCCGGAATGGCAGACATTCACTGGGCGGCGTACATTCGGGCAGACAATCTTACGCCCGCTTTGTGCGACTTGATGGTGAAGACGGGCATGAACTACTTTGAAATTGGCATTACTAGCGGGTCGCAGGAACTTGTTCGCAAAATGCGGATGGGCTATAACCTGAGAACAGTGCTGGAAAACTGCCGCGATTTGAAAGCGGCTGGATTCAACGATGTAGTTTCGGTCAACTATTCCTTTAACGTGATTGACGAGCGCCCAGAGACAATTCGGCAGACGATCGCCTATCACCGTGAGCTAGAGCGCATCTTCGGTGCGGACAAAGTCGAGCCAGCCATTTTCTTTATCGGTTTGCAGCCTCATACCCATCTAGAGACCTATGCCTTCGCCCAGAATATTTTGAAGCCAGGCTATGATCCAATGAACATTACCCCCTGGACAGTCAGAAAACTGCTTTGGAACCCAGAACCACTTGGCTCTTTGTTTGGTGAAGTTTGCCTCCAGGCATGGCAGCAGAATCCCAATGACTTCGGGCGTGAGGTCATGGCAATTCTGGAACAGCGGTTGGGACGAGCCGAGCTAGAAACAGCTCTGACGGCTCCGATCGCCTCTGCCAAGCCCCTGGCGATGTCTACGTCCTCCTGAGTTAGATCACGTTAAGTTTCGGTACTTCAGGGCGTACCACCGTTCCATCGCTGAGTCTACATCCACCTTGTTACTATCCCAACCGTCTCACTTGCAATGCTAGAAGGTTCAATTCTCCAAGAGTTAGGCACTAATCACCAGTCTGGTCAACCTGGCAAACAGCCACTCAACTTCGGCGTTTACTACAAAAATACGTTAGTAGCGCTCTGCCATGCCCTCGAAGATTGCATTCTGACCAGTAGCACTCAGCCATTGGTTATTGCTGCTTTTCAGCGTGGCAAGTGGTATTTGCAGGAAGCCGATCGCTACGCCGATTTGGCAGAGCGATCGCAGCAGATTGTGATCATGGCAGCGCCGGAAGGAGGCTTTGCCGAGCATCCCACTAGCCAAAAGGCGAATGTGGAGCTAGTCAGTCTTGATCCAGGCGATCCAGTGTCACAAGAGTGGCATTTGATTATTTTTGCTCCGACCTATGCAGCCATGGTGTTGTGCCAGGAGCTGTCAGACGCCGATTATGGCGCACAAGGACAACCGAAACAGGATTTGGAACGCAAATTCTACGGCTTCTGGACGTTTGAGAGCAATCTGGTACAGGAGACGGTCGAGCTGGCGATCGCCCACATCCAGCGCTACGACGCAGCTCTCGCTACCAAGCTAACCGCGCAAATGGAAGCCATTGCAGCAGCACAGACCGAGAAAAGAGATGATTTGGGTGCCATCGTTGTGCGTGTAGTGGACTACTTACAAGAAGGGCAAACCGCACTCAGCGCACAAATTAACGCTTACGATGCTGAACGGCTCCAGCGCGACCCTCTGGACAACAATCTGGTTTCCAACGAAGTGCAGGCGTTTCTCCGGATGGCGCAGTTGACCGATCAAGCAGATGCCACAAATTCTACGGCTGCTGCTGAAGTGGCATCACTGGCAGAAGCGATCGGGCAACTGTTGGATCTACCCGTTTGGCAACTGCATCGCCTCAAGCTAGCAGGCCTACTGCACCGCCTTTCACCATTGCAAGCGACAGAAACAGTTTTGAGTCCCGGCAGTTTTGGGCGCTATGGAGATGACGGTGCCCTCAACACTGCGCCAAGCTGTCCCTTAGTGCCTGGAGCACAGGTTCTGCGGACGATGCCTCAACTGCGGGCGATCGCCACGATCATCACACACTTGACTGAATGCTGGAACGGTTCTGGGCAACCCGCTGGGCTGGCTGGAGACGAGATTCCGCTGGAGTCGAGAATCCTCGGACTGGCAGCAGAGTTTCAGCAGCGCCTGGTAAAACTTCGCACTACCATCACCGATACCCATATACCCTTGAGCCAAGATGAATGTATGACGAAAGCGCTGACTGAGTGCCAACAGCAGCAGGGCGATCGCTGGGATCCTAAACTGGTCGATAGCCTGGCATTACTGGTCAACGGTTTTCAACAGGGGTTAGACCTATCGGTCAGCGTACCTAAAATCTCTGCTGGGCTTTGGCTGATCGACTCTCACTATGCTGATGATTTATTTAAAGCAGTCAGTGAAGTCGAAGGTAAACGCTAAAAAGCGAGAGGCAGAAGTAACTTAACACCCAAAATTGCTCTTTCAGCCTCCGCTTCTCTCCTCCTTCCGCTTCTTTCCTTGCTCTCACACGCTCTGTCCTCTTCTCCCTCTCTCTCCTCAATGAACATTGACGCAATTCGCTCTGGTAAAGTAAAACAGCTTTCGGGTGCTGACCTGGAAGACGAAGATTTGTCCGGGCAGAACCTTCAAGGTCTAAACCTGGCAGGGGCACGGCTCATTGGTACCGATCTTAGTCGAGCCAATTTGGCTGGGGCATCGTTGGATGGTGCAAATATGGTTGGTTGCCAGCTAGTTGCAGCCAATGTGCGAGCGAGCCTTGCTGGTGCTAACCTCATGCAGGCAGATTTAACTGAAGCCGATCTACGTGGCAGCAACCTGCGAGGTGCAAACCTGATGCGGGCAAGTGTGAGCCGAGCATCTTTCGCTGGAGCATTTCTTAGCGGTGCCAACTTGATGGGTGTCAACTTGCAAGGTGTCGATTTGCGGGGAGCCGATTTGCGTGGTGCTAACCTGAGCGGTGCGAATCTGCATGGTGCTAACCTCAGTCAGGTTGATTTACAAGGAGCCTTGCTGAACGAGGCTAACCTTGAGGAAGCTGATCTCAAGGGCGCGAATCTGGCTGGAGCGAGTCTGTGTGGTGCAAATCTGCTATGTGCTGAGTTAGAGAATGCCAATCTGGATGGAGTAAACTTTGCTGATGCGTGCCTGGTCGGTACGGATCTTGATCAAACAGCCAATCGTCTGGATTTGAAAATTGCTTTGAAACAGCCTGAAATTGCTTTGAAACAGCCTGAGACGGAGCATTCTTACCGCTCAACTCTGTAGATTGCAGCCTTCAGGTTGTTCCGTTCCAGTAAGATAGACCTTCCTGTAGAATGACCTGAATTGTGCGATCGCACTGCAAACGCGAAACGAATGAATGTAACTCAACTAAACAGCGCGTTTACTCTCTTTCTGAGTCTGCTGGTAGAAGCCGTTCCCTTTTTGCTCCTGGGGGTCTTGTTTTCGGGCTTGCTGCTTTTCTTTATTGATGAGCGCAAACTGGTGAGCTGGATGCCCAAAAATCCGTTCTTAGGAGCCTTAGCGGGTAGCTGCGTTGGTTTTCTGTTCCCTGTATGCGAATGTGGCAATGTGCCTGTTGCACGACGGTTGCTGATGCAAGGTGCGCCGTCTCCTGTCGCGATCGGCTTTCTTTTAGCAGCACCGACGATTAACCCGATCGTCTTCTGGGCAACGTGGACAGCTTTTCGTGACCAGCCAGAGATTGTCTTTATGCGCATTGGCTTTTCGCTGGCGATCGCAACCATTATTGGCTGGGTTTTTAGTGCTCAGGCAGATTTGCGCCCCCTGTTGCAGCCTGCGGTGGCACGGGCAATGCCTGGAAGGAGAGCAAAGGGAGAAGGGAGAGGGGAAGAAATGGGACGGAGCGGCGCAATGTGGAACGAGCCGCAAGTCGCAACGTCACCACTGTTGCAGTCTGGCACGTATTTTTTGGGGCAGTCAGCGCAGCCGTTACGGATTGATACGGCAGAGTTACAAGCAAGAATGCTGGGGGCAAATACAGCCGACAAGCCCCTGTCTCACAAACTGTTGCTGCTGTTGGAAAATACAGTGCAGGAGCTACGAGAACTAGGCGGTGTTTTGGTGTTGGGGAGCGCGATCGCCGCGATCGTTCAGGTGTTTGTGCCCCGTGACATCATTCTCAACCTGGGTCAAAGCCCCGTCACCTCGATTCTTGCCATGATGCTGCTGGCAGCCGTTGTCTCCATTTGCTCAACCGTCGATTCCTTTTTTGCCCTCTCGTTTGCCTCTACGTTTACCAGTGGTTCGCTTCTAGCCTTCCTCGTCTTCGGACCGATGATCGACTTGAAGGGCGTGGGCTTGATGCTATCGATTTTCAAAGCGAGGGCTGTTTTCTATCTCTTCGCCCTGGCGGCTCTATTGACCTTTTTGTTTACGCTGCTTGTGAACCTATATGTTAGTTAATCCAGCCATCAGCAGTTAAAAGGCTTAAGGCTGCAAAGTTGACTCAAAACTCAAAACTCAAAACTGCCTATGTCCCGTCGCGCCGCTCGTTCCCCATCCTTTCAAACCTTGCTGCCCTGGCTCGATGTGGTGGCGATCGCTGCCTGGGGGATTCTCTTCCTCAAATACTGGTTCACTGGCAAGCTCAATCTGCTGATTCATCCCAACTATATGGGGCTGACAGTCGTGGCTGGGGTCGTTTTGCTGTTGGTTAGCGGCATCAAAGCAGTTCTTTTGGTGAAGCAAGCGCGGCGATCGGTACGGGGTAGCGCGACAGGACAACACCTGACGCTGTTTCCACCGGGTTGGAGTACGGCGCTGCTGCTGGGCACTGCAATCCTGGGCTTGCTGATTTCGCCGCGTGCCTTTGCCAGCCAAACAGCGATCGATCGCGGCGTGAATGACAACCTCACCCTCACTCGTGTGAAACCGCAGGCATTTCGTGTGAGCACTGACACTGCCGACAAAACCCTGGTGGATTGGGTACGAACGCTGGCAGTCTATCCTGAACCCGATGCTTATACAGGGCAAAAGGCGAAAGTGCAGGGGTTTGTTGTTTATCCTAAAGATTTGCCTGCCGACTATTTCTTGCTGTCGCGGTTTGTACTCACCTGCTGTGCCGCAGACGCTTACCCTATTAGCTTGCCCGTAAAGCTGCCTCAAGGTTCTGGTGCTCAGGGGCGCGAAGCCTACAAACCCGATATGTGGCTCGAAGTTGAGGGGCAGATGATCACAGCCGAACTTGCTGGCAAACGCCAGTTGACGATCGCAGCTAAAACGCTGAAACCCATTTCAGAACCCCAAAGACCCTACGACTATTGAGCGATGCTCGTGTCCCCAGCTTTGATCACTCAGTATGCACACGAGCATATTCCGATTACCAGGCACATGGGAATGACTGTCCTGGCAGTAGATGATGAGCAAATTTCGCTGTTAGCGCCATACGCGCCCAATATTAACCATCGAGAGACGATTTTTGGCGGGAGTATTTCAAGCCTGGGCATTTTGGCTGGCTGGGCGCTCCTATGGGCAAAACTCCAGATGGAAGAGACGCCAAATCGCCTGGTGATTCAATCGAGCAGTACGAACTTTATGAAACCGGCGACCGACGCGATCGTGGCTTGCTGCCAGTGCGATCGTGCCAGTTGGCTCAGGTTCTACACCACGCTGCAACGGCATGGAAAAGCCAGAATCACGCTATCTGTAGAAAGCAGCTGCGGCAATATCATTGTTGCAACTCAT
>DATNQS010000613.1:0-6642 GCA_036703925.1 Candidatus Sericytochromatia bacterium | reverse complement strand
AACGCCGCCAACCGCGAAAAGCCATCGTAGAGCCACTGATATTGATAACTCCAATCTCTAAGAATCGTTGCCATAGGAGGGCGAGGGGTGAGGGATAACAGTTTTGAGTTCTAAGTTTCGAGTTGATTTTGACTACTGCTCAATGACTACCCTTAATCTACTCCTTACTCCTTACTCCCTACTCCCTACTCCCGGCGCAGCCAACTGACTCCGATTCAGCGCTGTCTCTACTGCCTGTTGCTGGTCGCGATGGGTGAGCCATTGATGGTAGGTGCGCGTATGCACGGCAACGGAATGTCCCATCATGCGAGCGGCAACGGTATCGGACAAGCCAAAGTGGATCGTGCGGACTGCCCAGGCGTGGCGGAGATTGTACGGCGAAAAGGGCAACTCATAGCGCCGGAATTGCGACGTGACGCGCTGCCCAATGCGCTGGAGTGTGGTCTGGGTGAGATCGGTTTGAATGGTTGGTAGCTGAAGCGATCGCAGGTTAAAGTGTTCGACCCAATCGGGGTAGAAAGGCCACACGTCATGAGTGCCGGTTTTGGTAGTGTTGAGGACACGGATGACAGCCTCTGGTTTACCTTGAAGTAACGCCGAGTAGTCGCAGAAGAAAACTTCATGGTTTCGCAAGCCGTAGGTTGCCATGATGGCATAGACAAACTGCCAGCCCACATTGGGAATTTGCTCCCAGGTTGCAGCGATCAGTTCATCTGAAGGTAGGGTACGGGCTTGTGTTTGGCTTGCACCGTAGCTGCCCCAGAAGGCTTTCAGATCAGTAGGAAGTTCGATGTGCAGAAACGTTGCAAGGGCGCTCAAGGCAGTGCAGCAAACCTGGCGACTGCGAGAATTATCTCCTGTAGCACGCACTGTTGCATAGATCGCTTCTACTAAGCTCAACTGAGGATTTGCCTGCGCGATCGCCTCTAGCTTGCGGAAATACGGAGCATACGCTTTCTCCCAAGTCGTTTTGGCAGACGCAGAATGTTGCACGCGTGATGCCTCCGCGAGAAAGTCCTGTGCAAAGGCTTGCATTTGCTGTGACAGACCCATCTGATCCAGGCGACCCCAACCCATGCCGCTGTCGTAGTTGCGCCAGTCAAACGTATTTTGAATGAGTTGTGCAGCGAGCACCTTCACCGTTTGTTCTGCTTGCTTTAACCCAGCAGGCGTGGCTGGCAAGCCTAAGCTCAACCGCTGCTGCGATGGTTTGAGCCGTAAGCTACCAGGGCGCGGGGGCAACATACCTCGCAAACTCAGTTTTTGTCCTCGTCGCTCAATTTGAAAGCCTAGCTGTGCGGCTTTTAAGCGTTGATTAAGCTGAAGCAGGCGGTCATCGATCGCAGCAACATCGGTCATAATCGGCGTTTCAGTAGCAAGTCGTTAACATGGCATAGATGCTCTCTATTTTAAAGGGACGATCGTCGCTTCACAGACCGTTCAACCTCACTCTTACTGCCAACAGTTTGCTTGAAACTCCGACAGAAAAGACTCGATCTGTCAATTCTGTACTCTACCTTGTCCCGCACAAAGGTTAAAATCAGTAACAAACCTGAGAGCAAGGGAAAGCCGTAGCCGTTATGGGTCGATTTGGGGTATTGCTGCTAAACCTGGGCGGACCAGACCACTTGGAAGATGTCCGTCCCTTTCTGTTCAACTTGTTTTCCGATCCGGAAATCATTCGGCTACCGTTTCCCTGGCTGCAACGTCCGCTTGCCTGGTTGATTTCAACGACACGGGCAAAAAAATCTCAGGAAAACTATCAGCAAATTGGCGGCGGTTCACCGTTGCGACGGATCACAGATGAACAAGCCGAGGCGCTCCAGGTACAGCTTCGGCAAAAGGGGCATGATGCCAATGTCTATGTCGGTATGCGCTATTGGCATCCTTACACTGAGGAAGCGATCGCCCGTATTAAGCGTGATGGGGTCGATCGCCTGGTGATTCTGCCGCTCTACCCTCATTTTTCTATCAGTACGAGTGGCTCCAGCTTTCGGTTGCTAGAGCAAATCTGGAAGGAAGACCCCAGCCTCTCGCGAATTGACTACACCGCGATTCCCTCCTGGTACGATCGCCCCGGCTACCTTCAGGCAATGGCAGACCTGATTGCCAAAGAGTTGGATCAATTCCCTGAACCAGACAACGTTCACGTTTTCTTCAGCGCTCATGGGGTGCCTGTTAGCTACGTCGAAGAAGCTGGCGACCCCTATCAGCGTGAAATTGAAGCGTGCGTTGCGCTCATCATGAAGACCTTGAACCGACCTAACCCTCATATGCTGGCGTATCAAAGCCGCGTAGGGCCTGTGGAATGGCTTCAGCCTTATACCGATGATGCGCTGACAGCACTTGCCGAGCAAGGCGTCAAAGATCTCGCAGTTGTGCCGATCAGTTTCGTCTCAGAACATATCGAAACGCTGCAAGAAATTGATATGGAGTATCGGGAACTGGCAGAAGAAGCAGGCATTGCAAACTTTCATCGCGTCCCTGCCCTCAATACCCATCCTGGGTTTATCAACGACCTGGCAGATCTGGTGATCGAAGCGTTCAATGCCCCACATTTGAAGCTGGCTGAAGTCATGCATCCAGAGAAGCAAGTGAAGATGTATCCGCCAGAGCGCTGGGAATGGGGTATGACCATTTCGGCAGAGGTCTGGAACGGTCGCCTTGCCATGGTGGGCATTCTTGCCGTGCTGCTGGAGATCTTTATGGGTCGGGGTCCCTTACACGCGATCGGTTTACTTTAAAAGGCAGAAGGTAGGAGGCAGAAGGCAGAAAAAATGCGCTAGTGTCTCTTAACGGCTAGGTCTCTAGCGCTTGCAGCAGGCGTTGATAGGCAGCGTGATACCGCTGCAACCGCTCCACATCTTTTGCGGTCAGCACCGCCATACGGGTGAGCGTCATATTGTCTTCCAGGTCGTAGCGCTTGACCCGCATTGCTAAAGAGTTAGTCAGCACGCGATCGATAAATTCGTCGTAGCTTTCGTCCGCTTGCCGTGTGAGACAATTCAAAGCAGCGATCGCCTCAGATGGGAAGCCCTCAGCCGCAAGCTGTTCTAGCGTCCAGTCAGAATCTTCTACCACATCATGCAGCACGGCTACAATTTGCTCTAATGGCGTTTGTCCGCGTAGCAATAGCCGCAGTGGATGCAAAATGTAAGGTGCGTTGGCTTTATCCAACTGGTTTTGGTGCGCGGTTGCCGCGATCGCCACTGCACGTCCTAGCAGTTGATTTAACGATAGACCCATAGCCTTTAATCCCTTAGTGCTGCCTCAGTGTAGCTAGCACAGACGATTAGCTGGACTACTGCCCCGAAAAGACCGGACGACTTAATACTAGGCTTGGAGCTTTGATCACCTTGCGACTGATCGTCCCTAGCAAGGATGGCATCATCAAGGCGTTTCGATATAGAAAGCGTTGGACTGGCTTATGAGTACGCTGTTCTTGCTGCTGACGAAGCTGAACAATGAGCACTGGCAAATCTTGCTGTACCTCAGACCAGTACCGTTGAGGAAACTGAGTATAGTCAAAATTACAGTCGCGGAAAATGCGCTCAATCCGGTTGTAGCGATGCACCGACCAATCCCGCAAGATTGCCCATGACGGGTGCAAATCCTCTGCCATCAGGAGGGAATACGCTTTCTGCTGTAGCCTTGTGAGGTAGTGATCAAGCAAAAACTGCATCATCTTTGCATAGCCTGGATTCTGGCAGGCAGTCTGCTGAATGATTTCGTCTCGCGTCACACCAAACTGAGCCAGCGTGGCTTCGGGAATGTAACAAATGCCGCGTTGTGCGTCTTCCTGCATATCGCGCAGGTTGTTAAAGAACTGGTCTAAGGCACCGAAGTAGTAGGCAGGCTGCCAATATTTCTGTGATAGAAAGGGGAGGACTTGAAAAAAAGCTCCACCCAAGTCTTTTAGCATCACCTCATACTGATCAAGAGTATTAATGACGAGGTTGTGACTGTGGTAGCGTTCGATCGCTTTCAAGTAGCGGTTCCATGACCAGATCGAGCAGCGATCGACCGGATGAGAAAACGTGCCAAACCAGCGCGTACAAATGTGGCTCAACACCTCTGTATAGGCACATCCAGGTTTGACGCGCCCCCAGAGCAAAAGCCATTTCCAACCAGCGTAAAATTTGCGAAACTCAGAGCTACCCGAATCTACCAGTTCATTTTCAGCCAGTCGATCAATCAGTCGAATCCAGCCAATCCGCTCGATCCACTCATCCCGTATGCAAGGCTCTAACTCCATCACCCATGCCGCATTGTCTTCGTCTTTCAAGGAATCATCGGCGATCGCGTCATATTTAGAGGAACCTACTAAACCTGAAATTGTGATACCGTTCATGCCACTCTGCCGCTTTTAGTCTCGTTTTTAGCATTCCCAGCCTTCACTAAAATTAACGTTGTGTCATTAGAGACCTTAAAAAGGCTCCGTACCAGAGTGATTCACTTTCTCAAGCTGCTTACCACAACTTCGCAAGATGATGATACAAACGACACATGGGTGACGGTAAGCACCACAAACTTGCGTTGGGAAGCTGAACTGATGCAGCAGGTACTTATGGCGCACGACATCCCAACTCGCCTTGTGGCGCTCGGTCTCGGTCTTTATATGGGGCAGGGAAGTCCGGCTGCCCTGCAAGTGCTTATAGAGGACGAACAAACAGCACTTAACTTACTGAAGCCTATTGAGGAGAAAACAGAAACGAGCGAGTAACCTGCTATGATCAATCGGCAACTAAAGGTTGCTCCGTCAAGTCTTAAAATAAAAGCTTTGTAAAATCAGGCTATCTGTTCGCGTTCCGATCGCAGATTTAGAATGCTGACTTAGGTATGGACAGGTAGTGAAAAAGTAAGGAACTACCGCATCTATGTCTTTATTTGATTGGTTCGCTAATCGGCAAAAAGCTGATCCCATTAGCAAAGATCGTCAGGAACGAGAGATTGCCGATGGGCTTTGGGCAAAGTGTGAGGCGTGCGATGTGCTGACCTACACCAAAGACCTACGTGCCAATCAAATGGTCTGCTTAGAGTGTAATCACCACATTCGGATTTATAGCGACGAGCGTATTCGTCAACTGATTGATGCCAACACCTGGATTGCCATCGACGAAGGGCTATACGCCACCGATCCCCTTAAGTTTCGCGATCGCAAGCCCTATAGCGATCGGCTCCGTGAAACCCAGGATAAGCTCAAACTTTTAGATGCTGTTCAAACTGGCATTGGTCAGCTTGATACACTGCCAGTTGCGCTGGGCGTGATGGATTTTCGCTTTATGGGCGGCAGCATGGGTTCTGTAGTCGGCGAAAAACTGACTCGTTTAATCGAGCGTGCCACCCGCGAACGGTTTGCAGTCATCATTGTTTGCGCCTCAGGCGGAGCCAGAATGCAGGAAGGGATGCTCAGTCTGATGCAAATGGCAAAAATCTCTGGCGCTTTAGAACGTCATCGTGCTGCCCGCTTGCTGTATCTTCCCGTCCTTACACACCCCACAACGGGCGGCGTTACTGCTAGCTTTGCCATGTTGGGTGACATTATTCTGGCAGAACCAAAGGCAACGATCGGCTTTGCCGGACGCAGAGTGGTCGAACAAACCTTACGCGAAAAGCTGCCCGATGATTTTCAAACCGCAGAATATCTGCTGAAACATGGCTTTGTAGACGCGATCGTGCCTCGGACTCAGCTCAAAAAAACGCTGGCTCAGCTCATCCGCCTGCATCAGCCCTCCGCCTCGCCAACGCACTTACCCACCCATTTGCCAGATGCTCGCCCGTTTAGTATCACGGCACCAGAGGCATAGGAGCGTTGGGTTGCCACAGTTGTTCTGTAGAGCGATCGCGGGTACGGGCGATCGCTGTCACCTAGTGCCTGACAGCGATCGTGTGAAGAACTTTGACCGCTCTGTAGCGTGTACACTTCGCCTGTACAATCAGAAAGGAATTCATTTTAGACCCCAGACCCGTCTGGCTTTGGTGAATGTGAAGGCTATGATTCCCATTCTTTAAGGCTTGTGCTTTTGGTACGGCTGGAATTATGACCTGGGCTACTGCTGCTAAGTGTGCTTTGAGGAGTGTGCTTTGAGGCATCCAGGTGCAGTTGATGGAGTCTGGCAATCCTCTTAACAACCCCAATATCTGAGCCACAGTAAGGAGAACCATGCTTAAAAGGTACATCTGGCTTGTTGTAGCCACTGTATTCTTCGCCTTTCAGATGTTTGTCGGCAACGTCTCGGCGGCTGAACTGGATGCAGCAATTCGTACAATTCCCCTTGATGACCAAGGTGGAACGCTTGAGCTGAGTCTCAAGCAGGTGAAAGAAGGAAAGCGCTTGTTTCAGTATGCCTGCGCCCAGTGCCATGCCGGTGGCGTGACCAAGACGGACCCTAATGTTGGTCTTGAGCCAGAATCATTGGCACTGGCAACACCACCCCGTAACACGGTGGCTTCTTTGGTGGACTACATGAAGGACCCCACTACCTACGACGGTGCACAGTCGATCGCCGAAGTGCATCCTAGCCTTAAGAGTAAAGACAACTTCCCCGAAATGCGTAACCTGACGGAAGACGACCTGGTTGCGATCGCGGGTCACATTTTGCTTCAGCCTAAAGTAGTTGGCGACAAGTGGGGCGGCGGCAA
>DATNQS010000612.1:0-2544 GCA_036703925.1 Candidatus Sericytochromatia bacterium | reverse complement strand
AGCGGTGCCAGTACCAGCAGTTCTGCCCATTCGCCTAGCTCAATATGCAAGGGGCGATCGTGGGCTTGCCAAAACGATGCATCCGTATAAGCGGCATGGCGGCAAAGGGTTGAAATCGTTAGTGGTGTGATGAACGCTTGGGCTGAGTCGGTCAAGATGGCACGTACTGCAACGCCCTGCTTTGCCAGACTTGAGATGACTTCACAAACTTTATAAGCCGCAATGCCACCGCTAATGCCAACTAAAACTCGCTTGCCTTGCATAGAACATCAAAGTGGGAACGGCAAAACTCAAAATGCCTATGCTTTTATTCTGCACGTTCAATTTTTAGGTGGCAGCGGTTCAAAGCGATCGCTTGCATCTGTAAGCATCTGTAGGGATATTCCCGAGGACATCCCTATAAAAGGGTCAACGTCGCCTTCCCATTAGGCTTCGTCGAAGGCCTCCATGTCGAGCAAGTGCAGGTAGGGTTCTACCAGTTCTGGACGTTGAAAGGCGATCTTCCGAAGCAGATGCCAGTCATTCAGCCCTTCAAAGGCATTGACGTAATCATCTTTTTCCAGACGGACAGCGAGTTCTGCTACTTCTGTCGTGGTCAACTGGGTCACATCCAACTGTTCAACGCTTAGAGTCGCCATCATTACCACCTCTTTCGTAAAATGCCCGAATCAGCGTGCTGACTCTAGGTATAAGCCCGTACTACATAGTACATTACTCAATCGACTCCAGCTACGCTCTAGCAGTTTACTTATTATTAGGCAACAACTCTTCAACAAAACTTTGTATTAGCTTCAATACGATCGGTTGAATTTCGTGCCCCATGTCAAATTCCTGATACCGCACATCTGCCCCCAGGCTTCGCAGGCTAGCAAGTGCCCGTTGAGCCGCAGCTAGTGGCACGACTGAATCCTGCTTGCCATGTATCATCAGCACTGGCGGGATGGTGGTCTGCGACGGGACGATCGGCGCATGGAGATAACCACTGAGCACCATTAAGCCTGCAAGTGGTAGCCCCAAACCCACATCTAACGTCATAGCACCACCTTGAGAAAAGCCACCCAGCACAGTGCGAGTAAGCGGTACTCCGGTTGTAGCGGACAGCTCTTTGAGAAAATCCGTTAACAGTTGGCGGCTAGTAGAGAGATCCTTCCGAGTACGAAACTCAGGCGTACTTTGAAAGTTGAAACTGCCAGGAAAGTCGTACCACATCTTGCCACCCGATGAATACGGGTGCGAGAAGGGCGCATCAGGAAACACCAACTGAAAATCAGGCAAGTGCACTAACGATGCTAAAGACCAGACATCCTTAGCGCTAGCACCCCAGCCATGTAGGATGACAACCGTGCCTCTGGGTGGCTGACCGGATGCAGGAGGAATAGTAATCGCTTGCAGAGCCATGAGTTTGTTCTTCTAAATGCTGGAACGCCCATCGTAGCGCGACGTGGAAGCCAAGATCCTTGTACCGTTGGAATGAGCTTTGCCCCTGCTGACCTGCTAGAAACCAGGGTTGTGGAGGCTAGGCGCAAGCTTCAGCCATCCAGCGCATCCTCCGGTACACTAATTTAGGGGTTTACGGGAGTTGCGGCGCATGGCACCACTGGCATTGCTGAGTGTATCGGACAAAACAGGATTGATAGAACTGGCGCGTAGCCTGGTAGAAGAATTTGGCTTTGATCTTATCAGCAGTGGGGGAACAGCGCAGGCATTGAAGGAAGCTGGGCTGCCTGTCACCAAAGTTTCGGATTACACTGGCTCACCCGAAATTCTGGGCGGTCGGGTGAAGACGTTGCATCCTCGCATCCATGGTGGCATTTTGGCACGGCGAAATCTGGCTGAAGATGTGGCAGATCTGGAGGCGCAGCAGATGCGCTCGATCGATCTCGTTGTGGTCAATCTCTACCCCTTTGAGCAAACGATCGCCAAACCCAACGTGTCTCTGGCAGACGCGATCGAGCAGATTGACATTGGTGGTCCTGCCATGATTCGTGCGTCTGCAAAAAACCATGCTCATGTCACGATTCTATGTAGCCCAACCCAATACACCGACTACCTGCAAGAATTGCGTCAAAACAGCGGTAGTGCATCACCTATCTTTCGGCAAAAAGCGGCGCTGCGGGCATTTCAACATACGGCGCACTACGATCGAGCGATCGCGACCTATCTAGAAAGGCAGGAGGCAGCGGGCAGCGGGCAGGAGGCGGAAGGCAGATTGTCTGAGACGTATGAGCTTGCAGGAACGCAACTTCAAGCTTTACGGTACGGCGAGAATCCGCATCAGCCTGCGGCGTGGTATCAAACCGGAGCAACGACGACCGGATGGGCAGCCGCGACAAAGCTTCAGGGCAAGGAGTTGAGCTACAACAATTTAGTGGATTTGGAAGGCGCACGGCAGATCATTGCCGAGTTTGCTGATGCAGGCGATCCGGCAGCGGCGATCGTCAAGCACACCAACCCTTGTGGCGCAGCACTAGGAAAAACACTGGCAGAGGCATACCAAAACGCGTTTGATGCTGATTCCACTTCAGCGTTTGGTGGCATTGTTGC
>DATNQS010000611.1:0-9808 GCA_036703925.1 Candidatus Sericytochromatia bacterium | reverse complement strand
ATCAAGCCCAGCACTTCATCGGCTTCGGCAGGTGTAAGGACAGACGTTGGTTCGTCCAGAATGAGAATCTTGCTTTGAAGATACAGTTGCTTGAGGATTTCGAGTTTCTGCTTTTGCCCTGCTGCCAATTGGGCGATCGTCATATCCAGTGGCACTTTGAAAGGTGCAGTCTCCATGAAGGCAGACAAAGCTTCAAACTCTTTCTTCCAGTTAATGAGGTTGGTGTTGTCAAAACGAGACAAGACCAGATTTTCAGCCACAGTCATGGCAGGAACGGACGTAAAGTGCTGATACACCATGCCAATGCCATAAGTATGGGCATCACGAGGGCTACCGATCGCCCGTGCTTGACCATCAAGCCGCACTTCACCCGTTGTTGGAGTGTAGAAGCCCATAATGCACTTAACGAGCGTACTTTTGCCCGCGCCGTTTTCTCCCAGCAACGCATGAAAGGTTCCAGGCTTCAGCTTCATCGAAACAGCTTCCAACGCTGTGAACGAGCCGAACCGCTTGGTCATGTTGACGACCTCGAGGTCAGGCGGACTCATTAGGACATGGGCGTTGTTCGTTGAAGTACGGGTTAAAGGGTCTGCAACTTCTGTCATGCTGCCTCCTGGAGATGTGAGCTTGCTGATGCTGGATGGATGATGAATACTTGGTGAGGGCACGATCGCCGTAAGCACCAATCGCCTTAGCCATTAATAGTGCCCAGAGCGCCCGGTGCGCCAGACAGCGTTTTCTTGGGGGAGCAGGTGATGATCATAATCAGCAACGTCAAAACGTACGGTGCTGCGTTAAACAGATAACGTCCTTGCTCAATCCCGACTGATTGCAATGCGGGACCCACCGCCTGAGCACCGCCAAAAAAGAGAGATGCCCAGAGACACTGAATGGGGTTCCAGCGGGCAAAGATCACGAGTGCAACCGCCATCAAACCCTGACCGCTAGAAATACTTTCAGACCACAGACCCGGATAGTAAAGGGAGAGCGATGCGCCCCCAATACCAGCGAGAAAACTGCCCGCTATAATGCAGAGCATCCGCACCTTAGAAATAGACATCCCCATTGCCAGTGCTGCATCGGGACTATCGCCAACCGCACGAATGAACAGTCCCCAGCGCGTGGATTTGAAAAACCAGAACATGAGGGGGGCGATCGCCACGCCCAGCAGAAACAGCGGGCTAATCTTGAGAGCAGACTGCACGGCTGGAATCGAACTCCAGTTACCAAGGTCGATCGTGGGCAGCGGTGGCGCTTTGGGCTGAATAAACGGCTTTCCTAAAAAGAACGCAATACCACTGCCAAAAATAATCATGGCGATGCCAACCGCAATGTCATTCACCTTTGGCTGTTGCGATAGCCAGGCATGAATGAAGCCTAGCCCCATACCAGCAAGACCTGCGACTAAAACGCCAATCCAGGGAGACAGCGTAGCACCCACCTTATCTTCTAGCAGGTAGGAGACAGCATAGGCGCTCATTGCCCCAGTCAGCAGCGTTCCTTCCAGCCCCAGGTTGATTTTGCCGCTCTTTTCAGTTAGACACTCGCCTAGACTCACAAAAAGGAAGGGGGCACTACCGCGCAGCGTACCTGCAAAAATCCCCAGTACTACACCCCATGCGCCTAATGCTTCCGTTGCCATGACAGTACTCCGAACAAGGTTGATGAATGAAAACCTCTAAAGGATGAAAGGCTAAAAGTCTGTTTTTATCCTTCAGCCTTTAGCCTTCATACCTTTCTCTTAAAGCGATGCCGCTGTTGCCGTCGCGGGTGGCGTGCCTTTTAGCTCTGGCTCTTTGAAAAGCTTCAGCCGTCCGTAGAGCGACTCGCTGTAAAGAACGATGATGAACACGATGCCTTGAAAGACCAAAACGGTAGCATCGGGCATATTGAACGATCGCTGGAGTGCACCTCCGCTAGCGATGATGCCGCCTAACAAGATCGCGACCAGACCAGCCGCCAGTGGATTGTAACGGGAAACAAAGGCAACCAAAATGCCTGCATAGCCGTAGCCTGCGACGATCGAGGCATTTGCCTGACCCTGAACGGCTGCGACCTCAACCATGCCAGCCAAGCCCGCGCAGGAGCCTGCCAGAAAGCAGATGATAATGGTGAGCTTGCCAACAGGTAGCCCAGCAATACGAGCGGCTTTGACGTTGCCACCGGCAGTACGGGCAGCAAACCCAAAGGTCGTGTGTTGAATCAAGAAGTAGGCGATCGCGCACGCAATGATGCCGTAAATCAAGCCGTAGTGAATCCGAGTGGAGAAGATATTCCCAATCTGGTAAAGCTCTGGAATGGGAAAGCTGGAGGGCTTGTTAAGCGATGCAGGGTCTTTCATCGGACCTTCGACCAGGTGGTTGAGCAGGGCGATCGCGATGTAATTCATTAACAGGCTGCTAATAGTTTCGTTGACGGCTCGGTAGTGGCGCAAAGCGCCGACGATCGCAATCCATATGCCACCAAAGAGAATGCCGCCCAGCGCCATCCCAAGCTGCACCACAGGCGGCGGCAAACCCAGAAGGTTCTGCACCTGCTCCGGGGACGGCAGCACAGTACCGTAGGACAGCAAAAGCCCGACGCTGGCAGCACCAATACCACCCATCACCAAGGCACCTTCGTTGCCAATCACCATCAGCCCTAGACGAGCCGGCAATGCCGTACAAAGGGCAGTCAGCATCAACGGTGCAGCGCGTAATAACGTGCCTTGAAAGGAGCGCCAGTTGCCAAACGCTGACTTGTAAATTGCGCCATAGATGAGAAAAGGATTTTTGCCACAAATGGCACAAAAGAGGCCAAAAAGCACCAGTGCCACCACCAACGCACCCACAGGAATGCAAATCGACTCGGCGGTCGATCGCCAATTAGAACGACTCAGTGACATGGTTAACTTACCTTCCCAACAACACCTTCAGCCAACCAATTGATTTCAGTCGGTGCCACATCCGTGACTTTGTAAGCGGTGCCTGCCGGAATCTTCACTGCACCCGTGTTGTCCTTGATCGAGCCTTTGTAGACTACGAGGGACTCATCAACAATCTTCGCTTTCGTCGCGTCAACATCTGTTTTAATGGCGGCTGACACGGCTGGACCAAACGTTGCCAGACTGATGAAATCTTCCTTCAAACCACCGATGACCTGATGCGGAATGCCACCATTCATCAGGGTTTTGCCTGCTTTAAGCAAATCAACATACTGCTTATGGATCGTTGCCCAGTTGTACATCGTGCCAGTCAGATAGCCCTTAGGAGCCAATGCTGATTGATCAGAGTGAAGACCAGTCGAAAAGATGCCGCGTTTCTCAGCGGTTTCAATAACTACTTTAGGGCTGTCTACGTGTACGCCGACGACATCCACACCCTGGTCTGCCAGAGAGTTAGTGGCTTCTGCCTCTTTCACCGGCAGCGACCAATCGCCTGTAAAGATCACTTGCAACTTGAGATCGGGCTTGATGCTACGAGCACCCAGGATAAAGCTATTAATGTTCCGCAAGACCGGATTGATGGGTTTTGCGCCGACAAACCCTAGTTTGCCTGTCTTAGTCGCTTGGGCGGCAATGCGTCCAGCGAGGTATTGCCCCTCGTCGAGCAACGCAAAATAGCTGCCGACGTTGTTTGGCAAACCTTCTTTCCAGAGCGTGCCAGAGTGGAGAAACTGCACTTCTGGATAGTCTTTAGCAACGGCTAAGACATGGGGATCAAAATAGCCAAACGAGGTCGGAATAATGACGGTTGCGCCATTCTGGTCAATCATGTTCCGCATGACTTCCTGAACTTCTTTGGTTTCAGGTACGCTTTCTTGCTCCACAATTTTGATGCCGGGGATGCCAGCGATCGCGGCAGCACCCTTTGCTTGCGCCTGATTCCAGCCGTAGTCATCTTTTGGTGCGTTGTAGATAAAGCCAATCACGAGCGGCTTATCAGCAACGGGGCTGGCTGTACCACCGCTACTTGCTTGCGTTTGAGGCGTTTCGGAGGAGCATCCAGTCCATAACTTAGACGTAGCCCCAAAAGCAGCAGTTGCCATCAAACCCCGAATCACCTGACGACGGGGAACATATAAAGGTCGTTTCGTGCTCACGGTCTAAATTCTCCTGAGAAACAGTGGTAGCGAGGGCTATGAAGGTGCAACAGACAAGTGTAGTGAAGAGGGGATAAGGAGGCTGTAGCAGCAAATTTATCAGCTAATAGTAGTGAAGTTGTTTGTCAGCCTATGAGAAAAAAAAAACTCGATATGTGCCAGATTTTACAGTTAGCGGTTCCAGCAGGGTTCGTTAGAGGTGTGTATAAAGTGAGAAGAATGTCATTAGTATGACAAAGCGGAGAGCAGGAAGCTCATAGGATGTGGAAGCGAAAGCAACGGCACCATAGATTTAAGTGGTATTTAGGGTTAGTCTGCCAGCACTTTAACAGCCAGAACGGCTGCTAACGACCACCTGTAACAAACAGTTGATAAACCAGCTGAGAAGCCGTTTTTGGGCCACGATCGCTTTCTCTGCAATCGCACTGACGCATCTGATAACGGCTGAATAGTTGCTTACCAAGCGGTAATACATTGAAAAATTGTTTGTTTTGGGGGCATTTGTTCAGCTATGACTGCTGATGAAGCACTCAGAATTGTCGAAGACATTTTAAGCGACGAAGGTTTGAGCCGCTTGCAGGCGATCGTGCTTCGACAGACGTGGGACGAACTGTCGTATCAAGAGATTGCCAAACACGCAGGCTACGAAGTTGGCTATATCAAACAAACTGGCTCCCACCTCTGGCGATCACTCTCAAACGCGCTAGGAGAAAAGGTCAGCAAGAGTAATCTCCATGTAGTTTTGAAGCGGTATGTGGGGCAGGAGGCAAAAGGCAGAGGGCAGAAGGCGGAGGGCAGAAGGCAGAGGGCAGAGGACAGCATCAACTCAGAACGCCCTTCGGTTGACGCTCAGGACGAAAGCAAAACTCAAAACTCAAAACTCAAAACTCAAAACTCTTCCCATTCCCCACTCTCTACTCCCCACGCCCTACTCCCTTACACGGACTGGGGCGAAGCCAGCGATGTCTCAGTTTTTTATGGGCGATCGACTGAACTGACGACGCTAGAACAGTGGGTAATGACCGATCGGTGCCGTCTAATCGGCTTGTTTGGGATGGGCGGTATTGGCAAAACGTCATTGTCTGTACGGTTGGCAACGCAAATTCAGGATGAGTTTGAGTATGTGATCTGGCGATCGCTCCGCAATGCCCCACCCATTCGCAGTTTGCTTAACGATCTCCTTCAGCTTGTTGCCAATCAAGCAGTGCAAGCCCTATTGACAGACACCGAAACGCTAGACCACCAGATCTTACGACTCTTGCAGTCTTTACGGGTCCATCGCTGCCTGTTGGTTTTGGATAATGCCGAAACGGTTATGCAGGCGGGCGATCGCGAGGGTGGCTATCAGCCAGGGTACGAAGGCTATGGTCAGCTTTTGCGCTGCGTTGGCGAAACCCCACACCAAAGCTGCCTGCTGATTACTAGCCGCGAAAAACCGAAGGGGTTTGCTCCCAGAGAAGGTGATAGCTTGCCGGTGCGATCGCTCCAGCTTTCTGGCTTATCCCCTGCCATGGGTCGCGAACTTTTGAGCGTCAAAGGTACGTTTTCCGGTTCTGCGGCAGAGTGGCAAACACTGGTCAATCACTATGCGGGTAATCCCTTAGCGCTAAAGATTGTAGCAACGGCGATCGCCGATTTTTTTGACGGCAATCTCACGCAGTTTCTAGATTTTTCTCAGCAAGGCAGCTCTGTTTTTGGCGATATTCGAGATTTGCTAGCGCGCCAAATCGGTCGTCTGTCAGACCTCGAACAGCAGGTAATGCTCTGGCTCACCATCAACCGTGAACCCGTGCTCTTTGCCGAACTCCAGTCAGACTGCTTGTCCCTTAGTTCTCCTTCTCACCTGCTCGACACCCTCACTGCGCTGGAACGCCGCTCTTTAATTGAGAAAAACGGTAATTGCTTCACGCTGCAACCAGTGGTGATGGAGTATATGACCGAGCGACTGATCGAGGGCGTGTATGAGGAGATTAGGAGAGTACAAATGGGGGAAGGGGTCGTTAAAGTTATTGGCTCCACAGGTGAAGTAGGCGTTAATCACCTTAGAGAGAGAGAGACCGGAACCGAAAATCAACTCGAAACCCCTTTCGGCTTGGCTTGGACGTTGAGCTCAGCCGAAACGAGCTCAGGTCGAAAGCAAAACTCACAACTTCCCTTTACACCTTTACTCCGCTCTCACGCATTGATCAAAGCACGGGCAAAAGATTACGTGCGTGAAACGCAGATACGCTTGCTGCTAAAGCCGATCGTCGATCGTCTCCTTACTACCAGCACCCGGCTGGAGCTAGACCACTGCCTGATGCAGCTTATAGAGAAAATGCGAGGCAAACCACCCCAAACGATCGGCTATGTCGGTGGCAATGTTATCAATCTGCTCTGTCAGCTTCAAACCGTGCAAAAGGATGGCGATCAACCAGGCAAGACGTTGCGCGATCGTGACTTTTCCCATCTCCCGCTCTGGCAAGCCTACCTGCAAAAGGTAAACCTGTATGGCACCAATTTTGCTTACTCTGATCTCAGTCAGTCTGTTTTTACTGAAACCTTCAGCCAAATTCTGGCGGTTGCCTTTAGCCCTGATGGCAAACTGCTGGCAGCGAGTGATATTAGCTACGAAGTTCATATCTGGCGGGTTGCAGATGGCAAAAAACTCTTGACTTGTAAAGCTAAAGACGGGTGGGCATGGTCGGTTGCCTTTAGCCCCGATAATTGTCTGCTTGCCAGTAGCGCTAACGGCACGATTCACCTGTGGGATCTACAAACAGGCGAGTGTGTGCAGACGCTTAAAGGTTACACCAGCCGCGTCTTTTCTCTAGCGTTTAGCCCCACTGGCACCCATCTTGCCAGCGGTAACGAAGATCCACAGATACACATTTGGCACGTAGCCACTGGCACACTCACTGCCATCCTCTCAGAACACACCGACGAAGTGCATTCCGTTGCCTTTAGCCCAGACGGTCGCCTACTTGCCAGCGGCAGCTACGATCGCACCATCAAATTGTGGGATGTCTCAGCGTTAGGTAATCAGCGGTCAGTCGTCAGCCCTCAGCCATCAGCGGTCAGCCAGAGAAATCAGAAAGACGCAGCAGAGCCTTTACTACGCAATAACAACCACCCCCTCGCCCTTTCGCCCCCTCACCACCCCTCACTCCTTACCCTTACCGGACACACTGACTGGATCTGGTCGATTGCCTTCAGCCCAGATGGTCAAGCGTTGGCAAGCAGCAGCAGCGATCGCACCATCAAACTGTGGGATGTACGAACACAACACTGCTACAAAACCCTCGTTGGGCATGCAGCAGCCGTTCGAGCGCTTGCTTTTGCTGCCCCCACAAGCGATCGGTCGGGTACTTGGCTGGTTAGCGGCAGCGACGATCGCACCATCCGCTTATGGAACCCTAGCGGCGATTGTCTGCGGGTCTTGCAAGGGCACACCAGTTGGATTTCTGCCGTCGCGTTTAGCCCAGATGGTTGTCTCCTAGCTAGTGGTAGCGAGGATCAGTCCGTGCGGCTTTGGGACAGCCAGACGAACCAATGCTTACGGTTGCTGCAAGGTTACAACAGCGGTGTTTGGTCGATCGCCTTCAGCCCAGATGGTCAAACCCTGGTCAGCGGTGGGCAAGATCGGCTGATTCGACTTTGGGATCTGACAGGAATTAGGAGGCAGGAGACAGAGGGGATAGAAGGGACAGAGGGGACAGAGGGAGCAAGTCACCAATCTGACCACTCGCCCCATACCCTCACCGGACATACTAGTTGGGTCTGGTCAGTTGCCTTTAGCCCCGATGGTCAAGCCATTGCTAGCGGCAGCGAAGATGGCACGGTGCGCCTGTGGAATGTTTCTAAGCTTGGCAGTCAACGCGTAACCAGGAAGAACTTATCTCTTCACTCCCTCATCCCTTCACCCCCTTACTCCTCACCCCTTACCCTTACCGGACATACTCACGCAGTCTGGTCGGTTGCCTTTAGCCCTGATGGTCGAAGCATCGCTAGCGGTAGCCTGGATGGTACGATTCGCCTCTGGTATCAACCGTTTGGCTCTTGTCATTACAGTCTGAAAGGACATGAAAGTGGTGTCTGCGCGGTTGCTTTTGCGCCTGAATTCCCTGTAATGACATCTGAAGCATCCGTGACAAGGCACGATCGCCAACTTCTGGCTAGCGGCAGTCAAGACCAGACCATTCGCCTCTGGGCAGTAACGACTCAAGCGCCTTTGCTGGAGGCAGTGACCGGATCAGCTAGCGTTGCGGTGCTGCCGCTCAACACACTGCATGGTCATACAGGTTGGATTCGCTGCATTGCGTTTAATGTCGATGGCACGCTGTTAGCAAGTGGTGATTCTAATGGCATCGTCATTGTGTGGGAAACCGCAACGGGCGATCGTCTGCACACCTTTCAGGCACACTCTAATCTGGTGCTGGCTGTGACCTTTAGTCCGGACGATCGTGTACTTGCTAGTAGTGGTGGTGATGGCATCATCAAGTGCTGGGATCTTTCAGGCAGCAGCCAGTCGCCAGCATTAATTCAAAATACTCCTCCCTCCTCTCCCCTCCCTCCTCTTCCCGCACCTCCCTTGCTCCAAACGCTCTACGGGCATCAAAACTGGGTGCGCTTTCTTGCCTACAGCCCTGATGGTGTGCTGGCAAGTTGTAGTCAGGATGGCACAGTAAAACTATGGGATGAACAAACGGCAACGTGTTTAGAAACATTAAGGGTGCAGAGACCGTATGAAAAGGCTGATATTACAGGGGCGACAGGATTGACTGCCGCGCAGAAAGAGACGTTAAAGCTACTAGGGGCGATCGACCATGCTGCTGAACCAGTGCCTCTTGGCAGCAACGCCTTACACCGTTAACCTGTTACCTGATCTCGGCATCACTGACTCCTTTCCTGGCTTAATGACTGTCTACACCGAACGACAATGAAACGAAGACTTTTGCTGACGATCGCATTGATTGCATTGTGCCTGACGACCTTTATCCTAGCTGTCAACGATCGCCGCCTGTTGGCAACGGCTCAAGATGGGTTGACTACGCCTGCATCGGCAGCACTGCGATCGGGCTACGCCTCTACTGCTTGCCTTATACAGCCCACTAAAGGAACGGCGCACGCACGGAGACAGGAAATGTTGCAGCGTCGGGCACAACTGCTTGCCAGTGGCTCCTTCCCGCTTTCGCGCTTTCGGCAAGAGTCTAATAGCACGTCTCTGGTGAATAATCAAGCGATGCTAGGGGCTGATACACTTTCTAACGGCTATGTGCCCCGTGAGGAAATTGCCTTTGTTGACCCGACAAACTATGGCGATCGCTATCTCGCTGATGTCAACGGCAAGCCTGCTACTCTGGAACCGATCGTTGTGCTGCATGAAACCGTTGGTTCTGCCAGTAGTGCCCTCAACCTTTTTCGGGCGTTCCATCCGAATGATAATGATCAGGTCAGCTATCACGCGTTGGTCAAGCTAGATGGCACGGTTGTTTATCTGGTGCCACCTGACAAACGAGCGTATGGCGCAGGCAATTCTGTTTTTATGGGTACGTATGGGGCTGAAACGGTAAAAACCAACGCTAAGTTTCCCGGATCGGTCAATAATTTTGCCTACCACATCTCCCTCGAAACGCCCTACGACGGTAGCAACAACGGCTATTCGCATAGTGGTTACACGCTAGCCCAGTATCAAGCTCTTAGCTGGTTGGTTGCCAAAACAGGCGTTGCTGATGAGAGAATCACAACG
>DATNQS010000610.1:0-2620 GCA_036703925.1 Candidatus Sericytochromatia bacterium | reverse complement strand
AGGCTCAGAGGCGTAGCTGCCGCAGCGGCTAACAATACATAGCCCATATGTCCGATCGAGCTATATGCCACCATTTTTTTCATGTCTGTTTGGGCGATCGCCATAAACGCACCATACAGCACACTCAGCGCTGCCCAGGATGCTAACCACGGAGCCAGGACAGCCCACGCTTCAGGAAACAGTCCCAGCCCAAACCGTAGTAGCCCGTAAGTGCCCAGCTTTAGCAGCACGCCTGCCAGTAACACAGAAACGGGAGTTGACGCTTCAACGTGAGCATCAGGCAACCAGGTGTGGAACGGCACAAGCGGGATCTTGATGCCAAAACCAATCAGCAGCGCCCCCAGCAGAAAGAACTGTTGTCCCAAGGGCAACGCTTGCGTCAGCAGAGGATCGTAAGCAAAACTAGATGCCCCAGTCAGCAACGTTGAGCCTAGAAAAGCCGCCAGAATCAAGATGCCCGAAATAGCGGTATAGATCAGAAATTTGGTGGCAGCATAACCCCGGTTGGCACCACCCCAAATGCCAATCAGCAGATAGAGGGGAATCAGCTCCACTTCGTAAAACAGAAAAAACAGCAGCAAATTCTGAGCTAGAAAGGCTGCCGACACACTTGCATTCAGCAGCAACAGCAGAATGAAATAGAGACGAGGACGGCTGACGGATGGCGCACCGCTCGCGATCGCGATCGTCGTTAGCAACCCGTTGAGGGCAACCAACGGCAGTGACAGCCCATCCATGCCCAAGTCATACGTCAAGCCAAGCGGTTCGATCCATGCGAGATGTTCGCTAAATTGCATCCCTGCCTGCCCTACGTCAAACTGACTAGCTAGCACGATCGTCCAAACAAAGGCGATCCCAGTTGTCAGAAGAGCAATCAAACGCGCCCGTGCAGGAAATAACGGTTCTCGTCCAAAGCCAATGAGAAGCGCACCCAACAGCGGTATCCAGATCAAAGCACTGAGCATTGTCCTACTCCAGAATCACCATGCGAACCAGATCAAAACCCCACCCAAGAGGCTCACCGCTACCATAATCGTGAGCAAATAAGCTTGAGACTGCCCCGTGATGCTGTACTTCAGGCTCTCGCCGCTGAAAATTGAAGCGATGCCCAGAAAATTGACCATACCGTCAACAATATAGCGATCGCACCAATTGCTAAAACGGGCTAGCAAGACAACGCCATTTACCACGCTGATTTCGTACAGCCGCTCAATATAAAAGTCATAGGACAGCAAATCTTGCAGCACCCGCCAGGGCAAATGAACCGATCGCGACCATGCTTTGTGGAGATAAACCGTTGCTCCGACCAGGCACCCAATGATGCCTGACAGCACCAGCAAAAATGCCGCTGTGTGATTGAAATACTCCCAATCAGGCAACAGTGATAAACGTTGCATCATCAGCGGTGTCAGCAACGTCACGATCGTTAACGATACCATTGGTACTGCCATTGCCCAGCCAACTTCTGGTGCGCGGCGAGTCTTCGGTTGCGGAGCGCCCAAAAACACCAGGCGAAAGACTCGCGTCAGGTTTAGTGCTGTCAGCGCATTGACCACCAGCACAACACCTACCAGCCAGGGTGCATCGGTCCAAAAGTCGTCCATGCCCAACCGCAAAGCCCAAAAACCACCTAGCGGTAAAATGCCGACCAAGCCAGCAGACGCAACAACAAAAGCCGTCGTAGTCACTGGCATCCGTGACCATAGACCACCCATCTCGGTTAAGTCCTGGTTTTGCGTGGTAGTGATAATGGCACCCACGCTCATAAACATCAACGCTTTAGTAACCGCATGGGCAAAGAGCAGCATGAGCGCAAAACCAGTCCATTGAGTGCCCACCGCCACAAACACCAAGCCTAGATAGGCACTAGTGGAATGAGACAGCGCACGCTTAATGTCAATCTGCGCGAGCGCCACAAGCGAGGCACCGATCGCGGTCATGGCACCAATCACAATCAGCGTTGTCAATGCCACAGGCGAAAGGTTCAAAATCGGTTGCAACTTAATCAGCACATAAGCACCGCAGGCAACTACCACCGAATTTCGCAAGATGGACGCTGGATTCGGGCCTTCCATTGCCTCATCCAGCCAGAGATGGAGTGGAAACTGAGCACATTTGCCTGTTGGTCCGGCAATCAATGCTAAACCCAGCAACGTTGCTGTGAGGGGAGACAACGTTGCTGTCTCTGCCCATTCATAGAGGTCAGGAAAACTCAAGCTACCGCTCAACGTGGACAACGCCACCACACCCATCAGCAGCAAAATGTCGCCCACTCGCTTGGTCAAAAAAGCATCCCGTGCCGCTGTAACCACCAGGGGTTGCGCATACCAAAAACCAACTAGCAAGTAAGTTGAAAGCGTCAACAGTTCTAGCAGACCGTAAGTTAGCAGCAACGAATTGCTTAATGCCAGACCGCTCATTGCTCCTTCAAAAAAGCCCATCAAGGCAAAAAACCGTGCCAGTGCCCAGTCCTTTTCCATATAGCCCAACGCAAACAATTGGGCCAGCAAACTCAGCCCTGTAACCAGCTCCATCGCACCCACGCTGACCGCTGAGATATCGAGAACAAAGGTTAAATCCAGGTCGGCTGTTTGCAGCCAATGAAAGACCAGGGCTTGAG
>DATNQS010000609.1:0-8477 GCA_036703925.1 Candidatus Sericytochromatia bacterium | reverse complement strand
GTACACGCTGGCATAATCAGCTTTGAGGGTTGAACGTTAAGTTATACCTTCAAAACTTACACGTTTGCACTGAGAGGGGGAACGCTCTCAGGCTAGATTCAAGCCGCTGTGAGGACGGTTTCGATCGGAAACCCAACTGCTTTCCACGCTGACACGCCTCCCCGGATTTCAGACACATGGCAATAGCCCACTGTCCGAAGCTGACTGGCAATCAGCGCCGTGTCCTCGTCGGTTTCGCCATAAACATAAAGGTCACGGTTCAAGGGCAGACTGGCTAACGCACGATCAATCAACTCATCTGCAGGCATCGAAAGAGCGCCAACAATATGACTGGCATTGAATAAACCGCGATCGCGCACATCTAAAATCGTTAGTGCTGGCTTTCCCCAGTCAAGACGTGCCTTGAGGTCATAAACGAGCGATCGTGACTGTAACGGTTGTGGAATCGGAATGATACCGAAGAGGTGGTACATGAGAATTTTCTGCCAGCGATACCTGCAATGTAACAAGTTAATTTACAATTTGCAAAATTTTGTACTGAAACGTTTACAATTTTCCCTGCTTATGCAGCTTTACTTAGAGCTAACGCATATTTGAGCACGATCAGTTTTCTAGACACAATTCAATCTGTTTTCGCTTAAGGGATAAAGGGGAAGGGCAACAGCTTAATTTCCAGCCCTTTTACCTTCTGCCTTCGGCCTTTTACCCTTTGCCCTTCTGCATAGTGTTAACTGGAAGAAGCGTCTAGAGGAACTGAACTGGTGTTGAACTATGACCTCATTGTTTGCGGTGCGGGACCCGCAGGGGCGATCGCAGCCACGATCGCAGCCCAGGCAGGGCTAAAAGTTGCCTTGCTGGAAAAGCATATCCTGCCGCGACACAAGACCTGTGGCGGCGGGACACCAATGGTGATGCAAACGTTTCTACATGACCTTGTACCAGAAGCGTTCGTAGAAGCGACGGTGCTATCAATGCGACAGACGTGGAACTTTGGCGATCCCTATCTGACAAACATTAATGCACCTGGAGCCGACCGCCCCCTGTCCATCTGGATGGTGCAGCGTCCCCTTTTTGACAATGCCCTGGCACAACAAGCCGCCCAAGCAGGAGCCGACTTGCGCGATGGTTTAGCCGTGCGTTCGATCGCAGTGGAGGGCGATCGGGTGCGCGTCTCTGCCCAGGCAGGCAAAGCGCATGGCACTTTAAGTAAGGGAGATGCTTTTGTCGCAACAGCACGCACGGTCATTGGTGCGGATGGAGCCAACGGCATCACGGCAAACGCGGCTAAACTGCGCCAAAAGCGGTCGATCGCGCTGGGTATGGAGGTCGAATTTCCGCACGAATGGGGCACCGGACACCCTGACCTGCGACCAGACGTTGCTCACCTGGAGTATGGTGCGGTGAAGCGTGGCTATGCCTGGGTCTTCCCCAAAGCCGATCACTTAAATATTGGTGCAGGTTTGTTTCGTCCGACCCGTCAAGATGCTCGTAGCGACCATCAGGTGCGGGACGAACTGCGGCAAGCCATTTTCCATTATCTAGAGGCGCTTCAACTGCCGCACGATCCGACACAAATGCGCTTTCATGCCCATCCTCTGCCCCTCTGGAGTGGTAAAGAACAACTGCATACCCGTGACGGACGTATTCTGCTGGTTGGCGATGCCGCAGGGCTAATCAATCCCTTCTTTGGTGATGGGCTTTTGCACGCCGTGAAGAGTGGCGCGATCGCTGCCGAATGCGTTATGGAGAATGCAGTAGAAACCTACAGCGATCGCATTCATGCCGAGTTTGCTGCCAACTTCGATGCTGCTCTCAACCTGGCACGCTTTTTCTACCAATATCCCGGCGTTTGCTACAAGTACGGAGTCAAAAACCCCAAAGCCGCTCGTCTGGCAACCGAGTTGCTCTGTGGCGATCTCTCTTTCAACAGCATCTTTGGTCGAGCCGTGAACCGCATCCGGCGCTCGATGACAGACGGCTTCTTAGGGCATAGCGCCAGCAGTGAAGTGTAGTCTTGATCCTGAAGTAAGTGCAAACCCTGCTATGACACTCATAAATTGCCTAGACTGGAACTTATGAGAGCGGGAATTGCGGCCTTACCATCAGACGTTGTGCATCTCATTGCAGCGGGCGAAGTCATTGATTCGCTGGCAGCAGTGGTACGAGAACTGGCAGAAAATGCTCTGGATGCAGGTGCAACTCGCATTACCATTGCGCTTTCTCCTGAACACTGGCGCATTCGCGTGGCTGATAATGGCAGTGGCATGGCCTTGACAGACCTGGAACAAGCGGCTGCACCTCACAGTACCAGCAAAATTCGGTCTAGCCAGGATCTTTGGCAGCTTACCAGTCTGGGCTTTCGGGGCGAAGCATTGCATAGCCTTGCTCAACTCGCGACGTTAAAAATTCTCAGCCGTTCAAGTGATGCAGAGGCAGGCTGGCACGTCACCTACGACGCTCAAGGTGCACCGTTGCAAGTAGACCCAGTGGCGATCGCACCAGGAACCGTCGTCATTGTTGATCGGCTCTTTGGCACCTGGACAGCCCGCCGTCAGGGTTTACCACCTCTCGCCCAACAGATGCGCGCTGTACAGACCACCATTCACCAGCTAGCGCTCTGCCATCCGCACGTTACCTGGCAGGTACGGCAGAACGATCGGGATTGGTTTCAGCTCTGGTCTGGCAAAACAGCTCGATACATCCTGCCCCAAATACTGCGCGATGTGCAGACAGGAGACTTGCAGGAGTTGACGCTTACAGTGCCTAACTTAGAACATGAAGACATCGAGATGATTGATGTCTTCACCCCTTCACCCCTTGACTCCTCCACCCTTTATCTCCTCCTCGGGTTGCCCGATCGCTGCCACCGCCACCGACCGGACTGGGTGCGCGTCGCTTTCAATGGACGCGTTGTGCAGATGCCAGAAATAGAGCAGACGCTCCTGGCAGGGTTTCGGCAAACGGTGCCCCGCGATCGCTTCCCCCTTTGCTTTGTTCATCTCCAGGTGCCGCCTGGGCAAATTGACTGGAACCGTCATCCCGCCAAGTCTGAAATCTATTTGCACCATTTAGCTGACTGGCGCGAACAGATCACTAACGCGATCGTACAAGCCCTTCGCCTCAGCCCCATCAACCTTGCAGACACGCTTTACTCTCAACGAACAGGGACGCTGCTCAAAACGGCTGAAGCGGAAAGCGGCTATGGCGGTAGAAGGATTCAGGAGCTAGAAGTTAGGAGCCAGGAGCCAAGAATACCAGGGAGCGGAGAAGCAGGGGAAGAGGACATTCATGCCGCCTCCATCCCCTCCTCTCCCCTCAAAGCGATCGCTCAAGTCCATAACACCTATATCCTCGCTGAATACCCTGGTGGCATTTGGCTGATTGAACAGCACATTGCCCACGAACGGGTGCTATACGAGCAGCTGTGCGATCGTTGGCAGCTTGTGCCCTTAGAACCCGCCGTCATTCTGCCTCAACTTACCGTCGCGCAAGTGGAGCAGTTGCAACGTCTGGGGTTAGAAGTGGAACCATTTGGTGAACAGGTCTGGATGGTGCGATCGGCTCCCACCTTGTTGGCACAGCGAGAAGATTGCCCAGCAGCATTGCTAGAACTTAGTTTGGGCGGGGACTTGCAGGCGGCACAGGTTGCTACAGCCTGCCGCAGCGCCATTCGCAACGGTACAGCACTGACCCATCAAGAAATGCAAACCCTGCTGAACCAATGGCAGCAAACCCGTAATCCGCGCACCTGCCCTCATGGTCGCCCCATCTGCCTCACGCTGGAAGAATCATCGTTATCACGCTTCTTTCGTCGTCATTGGGTCATTGGCAAGAGCCACGGAATTTAGTGTGTGGGGTGCCGTGAGCGTTGGCACAGCTTGTTGGGAGGGCGATCGCTCCCGTGTTTAGGAGATTCACCTCAGCGCCACAAAACTCAGTTGTAGTCCGAGTGACGCTGTTCTCTAACTTACTGGTGCTGGCATGGATGAAGCAAGCTTGTCACCCATTTCCATGGTTTCCACTGTTGTGCCGTCTGTCCAGTAGCGCGATCGTAGCTCTCATAGGCACGCTTGTATTGACCCAAATAGCGGAAGGCTACACCACGAAACATCAGCGCTTCTGGATCGTCTGGTTGTAATTCCAGGGCACGTTCGCAGGCTGACAGCGCATCTTGATACCGCTCCAAGTGAATCAGCACGACAGCTCGAAACGTCCAGACGGCATGGTCAAGCGGGTCAATGGCGATCGCCTGGTTAAAGCTCACTAAGGCTTCCTGATATTGCCCATTGTTTGCCAGGGCTGTCCCTCTCCCATACCAGGCAGAAAAATTGTCTGCTTGCAAAAGGAGGGTGCGATCGTAACAGGCGATCGCCTCTACATAACGACGATCCGCTGCCAGCATTAGCCCCTGACGGTTATGAACCTCGATATAAACTTCAAGTTCAGACGCTTTACCCCTGGCAAGCAATTGCCGTTCCATAATGTTTCAAGATTAGTGTTTAGCTTACGTGTGTTTATACCCTGCTGATTACATTAATCAAGTCGAAGCTAGTAAAGCCACCGCTAAAATACCTAATCTTCATCTGAAAACGAAGACACACACCTGACACACCTACGAATGCAGGCGCTTCAATCATGGTGAGCGGTTCAACAATGAGCAACTTAAAAATGAGTAAGTTGAATACTAGCAGATCTTTTAGTCTTGCCGTAGTGCCGCAGGCGGAAAACTGCTCAGGAAAGACGAAAGATTAGAGGCATAAAATCATCACACATAGGGCACGAACGTGCTTTTAATGCTGAAATAAAAGCATGGATCTGACACGTCGGCATTTTCTACAGCGATCGGGTTTAGCGCTGGCAGCCTTTGGTGCGGGCAACCTTGTGCTATCACCGATCGTTCAACGCTATCAAGACGCTTTAGCAGAGCCGACACAACGCAAACTGGCACTGCTCATCGGCATCAATCAATATCGTCAAGTGCCACTGTATGGCTGCGGTATAGATGTGGAATTGCAGCGAGAACTATTGATTCATCGCTTTGGGTTTCAGCCTGGTGACATTCTCACGCTGATCGACCAGCAGGCGACACGGGAGGCGATTACGACTGCCTTCGTTGAACATTTGATTAGGCAAGCACGATCGGGTGATGTCGTTGTGTTTCACTTCAGTGGTTATGGGGGTCAAGTGGCGCTTGGCACTACGCCAGATGCAGTGCAAAAGAGCCTGGTGACGATCGATGAACCTTTGACGCAAGGTGCAACGCCGATCGTCAACGATTTGCTAGCAGAGACTCTGCTGCTGCTGCTGCGATCGCTCCCCACTGATCGAGTTACCACCATTCTGGATGCAAGCTACGCCCCCCTGACCCAGCCGCTTCAAGGCAACCTTCGCCTTCGCAGTCGCCCCGGTCTTACAGGTGCCCAGCCCAGTGACGCTGAACTGGCGTTTCAGGACTTGCTGTTAAGCCAAACCAACCTCGATCGCTCGCGTCTTGGTGTGCAGCGGCGTTCTGGGCAAATGCCGGGAGTCGTGCTCACAGCCGCTGGCGGCGATCAATGGGCAGCCGAAGCACGATGGGATGGCTTCAGCGCTGGACTGTTTACCTACGCGCTGACTCAGCAACTCTGGCAGGCAACCCCAGCCACTGCGCTGCGGATGACCGTGCGACGAGCGACAGAGCAAATGGGTCAACTGGCAAATCGAGTGCAGCAGCCTCACCTCAGTGGGCTGATGAGTAACGAGCGTCCCCTCACGCCCTACCATCTGCCAACAGTGCCCGTTAGAGGCGCTGACGGTGTTGTGATTCGTTTTGAGGAGAGCGGTAAAGCTGTACGGCTTTGGCTGGGTGGGCTATCAGCAGCCGTATTAGAGCAGTATGAAGCCAACTCGTTACTAACCCTGGTAGATGAGTCGGGAGTGCCGCGCGATCGCCTCCTGCAAATTGTGTCCCGCGATGGGCTGCTTGCAAAAGCAAAGCTGTATCCTACCCCGGCAGAGAACTCCCCGTTAATCGCGACGGCACCCGTGCTGCACGTAGGGCAATTTGTGCGGGAACAGGTGCGCGTGCTGCCCCGTAGCGTTGGGCTGACGATCGCCCTTGATAGCAATCTGGCGCGGATTGAGCGAGTGGATGCAATCAGTGCGATTTCAGCCGTGCCGCACGTATCAGCCACGATCGCAGGCGAGCAAGCTGCCGATTATCTCTTTAGCAAAACCCATGCGGTGCAGCCAACACAGATTGCAGCCCTGCCTGCCGTAGCACTGCCCAACCTGCTGAGCAACAAAGCAGCCGTCTCGCAAAGTAGTTATGCCCTCTTTTCCCCCGGTCGTACTGCGATTCCAAATACTGCTGGCGAAGGGGGCGAAGCCGTTAAAGTAGCAGTAAAGCGGTTGGTGCCCAAACTGCAAACGCTCCTGGCAGCAAAACTGCTCAATCTAACCGTCAATGAAACTGCATCGCAACTGGCAGTACGGGCAACGCTGGTAGTGCTGACACCGGAAGAACGTAGGCTGATGCAGCAAACGCCCGCGATCGCCCAGCTTGCGCCGCTTCCACAAACGCTATCCACTGGATTGCCTCCTGAAACGGAGCAATTAGTTAGCCTGTCGATCGGTAGCCATATTCAATATCAGTTAGAAAACCAAAGCGAACAAGCGGTTCACTTCTTGCTGCTGCACTTAGACAGCAACGGTGATCTCGTCTCATTAGATTCACCGCTGGCTCATGCAGTCTCCCCAGCCCTACCGCAAGCCCCTGCGGCAGATGAAACGAGTAAAGGAACGATCCTGCCCGATCGTGCCTCGAACACCATTGACCCTCACGAAAGCCTCACCTTGCCCCAGGTGTCAACTTCCTTTCAGTGGCTAGTGTCAGGTCTCCCTGGGCTAGCAACAACTTACCTACTTTGTAGCCGTGCGCCCTTTCAGCAGACAATGGCGCTGTTGGACACCACTCGATCGTCCAATACACCATCCTTGAAGACGCTGACAAAGCCGCTAGAAGTTGTCCAGGCTCTGTTGCAAGATCTCCATCAAGCTGGCGATCGCCTTGAGCCAACCGTTGCTGCGCCCTCTGACAGCTTTGCGCTGAACATGAACGTCTGGGCAAGTCTCCGCTTTGTCTACCAGATTGTTTGATGTTGAGTCAATAACCCTGTCCTGTCTCAGGCATCTAAGCTTATGCGTTCTAACCCCTATGACCGTTGCTACAACGTAAACAGCAGTCAACTATAGTTCACTGTTCCTTCATCAAGCTTTTACAGTTACTTTTCCTACGAAGAATGCTAACCTGCGATGCTAGAAGAAACTCACTTCACGTAGCAATGACAGTTCTTCTTGTTGGCTTTTCGTTTCTCTTAGGCTTTAGTGCTGCCGTCGTCAGTCTGGTCGCACTGTTTCAGGTTTACTTTCCTCATGCAGAATAGGTTTCTGTCTACTTCTGATGCCGCTTGATCGCTTCACTCCAGATCAATAGCAAGTAAAGGCATGACCACGCCACATCCTGATGGAATGCCTCGTACGCTCAATGTGAGTTGAAAGGTCGGCGTATCTTTCAAGCGTGTGACAGCCACGTGTGAGCTTGATACACTGTCACATCACAGCCGCATGAAGGATTTATAGCTTTTTCAAGTCATCTGGTTCAACAGGTCCGTAGTTGACCAGGACAAAACCTGTCTGTTGTGTCCAATCTCCAATAAGAAAGTAAGCGCCGTTTTTGGCAGCAGCGATCGTAGCGGTATGCCCTCTCAGGGTTCCACGTACAAGACGCACGCGATCGCCCACATTTAAAGCTGTTCGTTGGATGGATTTCATCATGATCTGGCGGCACCTACAGCCCTCTAAAAATACACAAAGGTCTACAGTCAGGTACGTTGTCGTTCCATCTTGTCAGACAGCATTCAACGCTAAATAGTTCACTTGCCAGCAAAAATCCCTCTCCTAACAGCAGGAAAGGGATTTGGAGCAACCGCGTTCATGTGACAGGCACATTCCGCCTAGCTACTCGCTGACAAAAGGGCCCTTACCAGGAGGGCTGATGCCGAATCAAGTTCAAAAATTCTTCGCGGGTTTTCTGATCTTCCTGGAAAACACCGACCATTGCGCTTGTCACTGTCCAAGAACCAGGCTTTTGTACACCCCGCATGACCATGCACATATGCATAGCTTCCATCACAACTGCCACGCCTCTAGGTTCTAAAATGGTCTGGACGGCTTCGGCAATCTGACGGGTGAGACGTTCTTGGACTTGCAGGCGGCGAGAATACATCTCAACAATGCGCGCCAGTTTGCTTAACCCAACTACTTTTTCATTTGGGATATAAGCCACGTGGACTTTACCCATGAAGGGCAGCATATGATGTTCGCAGAGGCTAAAGGCTGTAATGTCACGCACTAGCACCATCTCGTTGTGGCCTTCATCAAAGATGGCACCGTTAACGAGTTCTTCGAGCGATTGCTGGTAGCCGCTAGTAAGAAAG
>DATNQS010000608.1:0-2129 GCA_036703925.1 Candidatus Sericytochromatia bacterium | reverse complement strand
ACTGCATGAAGGGTTTGCAGCCGATCTTCCACGAACCAAACTGTTGCATCACTCCCACGTTCTGCTATCAGCGATCGCAGCGTTTCAGGTTTTGGTCGCTTCACCTCTTTGCCGAAGATTCGCAGCTTTGTGAAATCAACGTCGTGCTGTTGCAGCAGTTGTTGGATAAAGCGCCCCTCTTTAGTGCTGACGATCACCACTGCCGTCGCACCAGTCAGCCACATCTGCAATTGCGGAATGATACCGGGGTAGAACTCTTGTTCAGCCAGCCAGCTACGCACGTCAGTAGAGATCCAACGATCGCGCACCCCATCCACCTCAGCCGCGAGTTGCGTTGGTGCGATGCCTTCCTTGCTAGCTAGCGACGGAGCGATCGCAGTCCAATGGAGCAAAATCTCGGCTTCTGGAGTGCCCAGCAGGAGCGATCGCAGCAGCAGAGGCATTTCCCAGCCTGTTTCTACTACTGGACGAGTGCGGTAAAAGCGTTCAGCCAAGCCCTCTGGCGGTGTTGTGTTTTCGGGTTGCCAGAGGTTGCAATATGCACGCCACGCCGTCTGAAAGTACTCCTTCATGCCGTTACAAAGCACACCATCGAAGTCGAGCGCGATTACAGTGGGGGCGTTAACAGACATCATGAGTGAAAGACAACAACATCCGTTACATTACCGCACCTGCTTTCATCACGGTGCAACCTCAGTCACACAGAGGAAAGCCGTACACTGCATAAGTTTGTCAAAGACAGAATTAACTAGGGTTTAGCAACGGTGTGGCTGGCTATAGCTGTCGCTTTTGGGGGCTGGTATGTACTGGAGTGCGGCTTCAAGCTAACCGCCAACATAGCAGCAAGCAGTGTAACTAAAAAGAGGAGCATCAGGGGCTTTAGCGATCGCCGGGTCAAACGAGTTGGGTCAAGGCTGTCTTTTGGAAACATGTTTTGCTCTTGCAGGCTGATAAGTCGCTTTCGGCTCTGCTCTGGCTCTGAAGCGTCGTCCGATCGCGCTCGATCGTGCAACTCTAAATTGGCAACCGTTTCTGCCTGCTGTTGGCGAATGAAACTGACTAAATAATCATGTACAAGCTGGTAGCGATTCGCAGGGTTTTCGGGCACGAGAAACAGTAGACCCGAGCCAACCAGCACATCCAGCACTAGATCGAGTTTGTTGATTTCAGCGGTCAAACCCAGATCAACCAGATCGGTTTCCAGGTCTTCACGGCTTTTAAGCGGACGTGTGCCGTTTTCGTTGGTCAGGGAAAAAAGCACCACACGGGCAGCAGTTTCATTCTCGGTGCCACAGTCCTCCACCACGTCATCGAGCGATCGAGCCACCAGCTTTGCCTTCGGTCCTTTCTGGTGATAGTCTGCCAGGGTCGTGATGCCTTCGGTTTGCAGTTGAGCGCCGACCACTTGCAGTTCGATCGCCCGTATCTCCCCGTCTTCTCCTGCCAGGTCATGCACCAACGCCTCTACCAGCGCCTCATCCAGGTAAAACTGAGCGCGGTTGGTCAGGCTTTTGATAATCGATCGTGCATCGGCTGGCGAGAAGTCCCGCAGAGCATAACGCACATCTTTACCGAGAATATCGTTGATGCTATCCAGGTTGATACCATCGCGGCTCGTATAGCGTTGCAACTCCAGCAGATAGTGAAGATAGTCCTCTCGCAAGGTCAGCACAACTTTGACAAAGTCAAGATGCAGGCAATCACGCAGAAATTCGTAAAACGGACGACGCTGCTGCACAGTTTCATGGACGAAGAAAAATTCTTCAAACTGGTCAAAGATGAGGACGGGGAGAAAGTTGAGGCTAGTGGCTTGGCGGAGCTGGGCAAGAAGGGCGGTGAGGGATGCGGGATGCGGGATGGCTTGAGGGGTGTTGGCTTCTGTCTCGTGCCTTGTGCCCTCTGCCTTCTGCCTTGTGCCCTCTGCTTCTTGCTGTCCCAGCGCGATCGCCAGTTTCGCTTCTAACGTTGCTTGCCAGTCGGTGTAGACATCTAACAGGATGGGCAGCGCAATCCGATCGCCGATCGCTCGTTCTTTGAGCGCAGGCACCAGACCCGCATTGACAATCGAGCTTTTGCCCACACCAGAAGGACCGTGAATCACCGTGAGTTTGAAGTCGTTGCGTCCCATG
>DATNQS010000607.1:0-4156 GCA_036703925.1 Candidatus Sericytochromatia bacterium | reverse complement strand
CCCCCATTCTCACTTCAGTTACAACACAAGCACACGGATTGATCGCTTTTCAATCATTTTTGTCCCTCAATCATTCTACGGAGGTTTCTGCACGCATGAGCCATTGACTAACAGACTCTTGCAACAGTACACCAGCAACGGCAGCCAATCACCGCTATCTAAAGTGGCGGCTGGCATTCACGTATAGCCCTTTTTTACCGCTCACGATAGCTCAACACCGTATTTTGCAGGAGCATGGCAACCGTCATGGGACCGATCCCACCCGGTACAGGCGTAATCATTTTCGCGATCGATGCCACAGACGCAAAGTCTACATCACCGACCAGTCGGGCTTTACCGGTAGCATCCGTGACCCGGTTCATGCCGACATCGATCACGATCGCTCCCGGTTTGACCATTTCAGCCGTGATTAAGGCGGGGCGACCCACTGCAACCACGAGGATATCAGCCGTCCGAGCGATCGCGCCTAAATCAGGCGTACGCGAATGGGCGATCGTGACAGTGGCATCCGCTTCTAGCAGCATCAATGCCTGCGGTTTGCCCACCAGAATACTCCGCCCAATGACGACCGCCTGTTGTCCCTTTAAATTCACCTCATAAGCCTCTAACAGACGCATCACCCCAGCGGGCGTACAGCTACGCAAGCCAGGTTCACCGCGTACTAAGCGCCCCAGGTTAACTGGATGTAACCCATCGGCATCTTTAGAAGGTTCAATTTGGTTGAGCAACGCGACGGCATCTAAATGGTCGGGTAAAGGAAGCTGTACAAGGATGCCATCCACCCGATCGTCACGGTTGAGCGCTGCGATCGCCTGCTCCAACTCAGCCTGGGTCGCTGTGGCTGGAAAATGCTGACCAAAGGAGGTGATACCAACATTGGCGCAGGCTCGCTCTTTGTTGCGAACATACGCTGCACTGGCGGGGTTATCACCCACCATTAGCACTGCCAAACCGGGGGGTCTTCCCAGGTGCACTTGTAAAACCTGAACCTGCTGCATCAGCTCGGTTTGCAGGGTGTTAGCCAGGGCTTTACCATCAAGCAATTGGGCAGTAGAAGACATACGTCAAACTTAAGACAGCGATCGCTGTCGTACGAGTGGTCAAAGGCTGGTCAAATACCGTAAGACTGTGTTAACACAGCGTTAGCTGTCCACCAGTTTCGCAGATCCAGCGTCCTTTTTCGTCAAACCCTGGAGGTTAGAAGTGCGATGGCTTTATTAAAGGCTCAATTATTAAACGCTCAAAAGAAGGGGGCGATCGCCATTCTGTGCGTGAGCCTCATCGGGTGTGCGTCTCTCAGTTGGTCAAAAACGGAGAGCAACGGTGTTCAACCTGTGAACATGGCACTCAGCACAGTGACTATTGACGACATCAAGCAAACTTCAGCCAACACGCTCGCCCAGACTAAAAGTGTCCAACTGAGGGGTCGAGTCAGCAACCACGCTCCACTCCTTGGCAAAAGTGCGTACGAACTTCAGGATACGACAGGCAGTATCTGGGTGATCGCCACTGAACCGATCCCCAGCACAGGCGATGAGGTTATTATTCAGGGCAAGCTACTCTACCAAAGCATTCCACTGAACGGCAAAGAACAAGGAGATTTCTATATCGAGCAGCATCAACTACTTCAGCGATCGCCAGCAGTGAAAAGCGATCGTGGGGGGATGGGGAATAAGGGATGAGCCAGGATCAACGTCATAGGGTTGCGATCGCGATCCTGTATCAGAATGACAAATTTTTGCTACAGCTTCGCGATGACATTCCTGGTATTTTTTACCCCGGTCACTGGGCGCTGTTTGGCGGGCACATTGAACCGGGTGAAAGCCCTGATGCTGCGATCCGGCGAGAGTTGCTAGAAGAAATTGGCTATGCACCCGCTACACTGACTCAGTTTGACCTGTACGAAGATACGCAGGTTGTTCGCTATGTTTACCAGGGAGAACTGGGTGTCGATCAAAGCCAGCTTGTGCTCAATGAAGGGTGGGATATGGCGTTAGCGACTCCCGAAGAGATTGAGCGGGGCGATCGCTATTCAGAGCAAGCAAAGCAGGTGCGTCCTTTAGGCAAACCACATCAGCGCATCTTGCTAGACTTTATCGAACACAACAATGTCTAACATAACCACATTCGACGCTGACTTTTGCCTGCTGTGAGACGTTCCCATGAGAGTGGCAAGACCAGAGTGGCGATTCGCCACTAGCAAAGATGGGCATCCTTAAGAAATAGTAACGATCGCGAACTGCCATAACATTTCTTTGTTAAATACGGTCTGGTTTCAAAAAGCAAGATAGTTTTTCCAGAGAGTTTATTGCCAAACTATAAAATCACGCTTAACATTTCTTTATTAAATATCGACTGGTTTCAAAAACAAGACTCTCCAGAGAGTTTATTGCCAAACCATAAAATCACGCTAGCAAAATAATTACTCCTGCTAGCCTTGCGAAACCGATCGCCATCTACGTGTATCACTTTTTGAGAGTGTAGATTTATACTAAACGATTCAGGGCTCTGATCCTGCTGCTAGATGGTCTATGATATATGCCTTCAGCAATGGAAATCTCAGTACCCTAGTCAAGTAATGAACCCGATTTCCTAACTAGGCTGCTAAAACGCCAATGGACGCTTCGATTTTATTAGTCGGAGGTGATGACTTTCTAGCAACACTTCTAGTTCGTATCCGTAACTTAGTGAGTTGTACAGTAGAGGTCGCACCCAGCCCTAACGAGGCTATGCCACTGATCCAGGCGCAGCAGCCAGATCTGGTTATTCTGCAAGGGAATCAGACGGTGAGCTTGGAGCTTTGCGGCCAAATCAAAGATCAAACCCGCCTTGCGTGGATCTATTGCTTACTGTTAGATCTCCCTACATCGAAGCTAGCAGAGGCGTGGCAAGATGACTTCTGGATCATAAAGTGTCGCGCTGAAGCGTTGGAAAATGGTGCGGATGCTTATCTTTGGTTTCCCCAAAGCGATGCCAATGGTGCAGCCTTGCCAAAGGATACGGTCATGCAGCAAGACCGTCTTTTAAGCGCTCAGATTGCCTCTGGGCTGCGTATGGTGAAGAACCACCGCGAGTTAATGCGAACCAACGATATTCTATCGGCGATCGCCCTTTCAGACCCGCTCACCGAACTCAACAATCGTCGTGCCCTTGATTGGGAACTACCGCGTCAAGTACAGAACTCGCGATCGCGTTCGGAGCAAATGAGCGTACTGATGCTGGACGTAGACTTTTTCAAAAACATCAACGATACCTACGGGCATCCGATCGGCGATCGCGCCCTACAGTTGATCTCGGGTCGCCTACGACATAACTTACGGTTTCGCGATACACTCTTTCGCTACGGTGGCGAAGAGTTTGTCATTCTTTTGAGCGGTACAGATGCACAAGAAGCCTTACTGGTTGGTCGTCGTCTCTGTCGGCTAATCAGCGATCAACCGTTTGCGGTCAATGATGACCTCAACCTTGAGATGACCATTAGCGCTGGTGTTGCCTCTCTAAATGATAATGATGACTCGAAGGGTGCCAGCCTTTTGCAGCGCGCTGACCAGAACTTGTTGAAGGCAAAAGCCGCGGGACGCAATCGAGTGATTGGGGGACAGGAAGGGCTAAAGGATAAGGGCTGAAGGACAAGGGAAAATAAGTTAGGTTTGCTCACTAACACTACTGGCTACTAACCACTGATCCCTGGCTGCAAGACCGAGTTATCCTAGGAGTCTGCTTACTTGTGGTTGTTTATGCTCCAGACCCGTCGATCGCGTCCATCATTGTTTTCTGCTTCCTGGCTGTCTCCCGCAAGCATAGCCAGAACAATCGTGCTGTTACTGTTGCTGTTAGTCGGCTGGAGTACGGTGCCAGCAGCGGCATGGGCACGCACGGAAACGCCACCAACGGTTCAGCAAACGCCAGCACAGTCGATTCAGCCGTATCTCGATCGGGTGATCCAACAGATTACAGAATTTCGTTTGTCAAATGGTATGAAATTCATTGTGCTGGAGCGGCATCAGGCTCCAGTGATTTCGTTTCTGACCTATGCCGATGTTGGGGGTGCCGATGAACCAGACGGCAAAACGGGAGTCGCGCACTTTCTAGAACACCTTGCCTTTAAAGGGACAACCCGCATTGGCACCGTCGATTACAAAGCAGAAGCACCGCT
>DATNQS010000606.1:0-4789 GCA_036703925.1 Candidatus Sericytochromatia bacterium | reverse complement strand
CTGCTTCTAGCTGCGCGACTACATTCTTGCGTGCCACGAAGCGGTCTTGTCCCTGAAACGCGCCTGCATTCTCATTCAGGCTCCCATCTTTGTTCATGATGTTGATGAAGGGCAGGTTGTGGCGTTTGCCCATCTCAAAGTCGTTGGGGTCGTGGGCAGGGGTAACTTTGACGCAACCTGTCCCAAAGGTGGAATCCACATACTCATCGGCAATGATCGGAATCTGCCGCTGCATGATGGGTAACGTCAGGGTTTTGCCAATGAAGGCTTTGTAGCGATCGTCGTTAGGATTCACCGCCACGGCTGTATCACCCAGCATTGTCTCCGGTCGCGTGGTTGCCACTTCCACAAAGCCAGAACCATCGGTGAGCGGATAGCGGAAGTGCCACAGATGCCCGTTCACTTCCTGATTATCGACTTCCAAATCAGACACTGCCGATTGTGTGGCAGGGCACCAGTTGACGAGATATTTGCCACGGTAGATCAGCTTCTCGTCATACAGTTTGACAAACGCCTCTAGCACCGCTTCGGATAGCCCCTCGTCCAGCGTGAACCGTTCCCGCGACCAGTCCACCGAAAGCCCTAATCGTCGCAGTTGACCCACGATCGTGCCACCCGATTCTTCTTTCCATGCCCAGGCACGTTCTAGATACGCTTCTCGACCGACATCCTGTCGCTTTTTGCTCTGCGCCTTCAGTTCTTTATCTAGAATCGCGCTGACGGCAATACTGGCATGGTCAGTGCCCGGTAGCCAGAGAGTGTTGCGCCCTAGCATTCGGTGATAGCGCACCAGCACATCAATTAAGGAATGCTCAAAGGCATGACCCATGTGCAGGCTACCCGTTACGTTGGGGGGCGGAATCACCACACAGTAGGGTTCGCCAGGGTGGCTGGGGTCGGCTTTAAATACGTCGTTGGCTTCCCATAATTCCTGCCATTTGGCTTCGGCGGTTGCGGGGTCGTATTGGCTAGGCAGATTGGGGGTTGCGGCGGTCATGGGAGAAGCTACGTGTATTTAACTTTGATACATTCTGCCACGATGCGCGGTTAGGATGCGCCCATTAGCAGCCTCACTTAGGAATGCTTTGTAGCCACTCCCGGAGCGATCGCAGTGCCGTCATTAGCCCCAGCGCATCACTTTCGTCAATAAACTGAAGGATTCGACCCGCAGGCAAAAACGGAAAGGCTAATCCATGCGTCGCTTCAACATAGCGATCGCCCTCTAGACAATAGATCTGCAAGGTTCCCTTGAGAAAATCATCACCGAGTTGACTCACGTAGCGCCATACTTCAGCGACACCGATCGCGGCATAGAGCGCAAGCCTGTCGCTTGTACGTGGGCTAAAGGAAACGTCCAGCACTAAATCGGGGGGCGGATCGACAGCAAGATCGATCGCTCTCTTACCGTGCACTGCCGCAGCGTGTTGAATGTAGTAACCTGTCTCTGGTTCGATCGCGATGCCCAAATCAGGACGCTTCAATGTGGGTGCCTTGTAGCCTTCCACACGCAGTACCCCTTCATCTGCCAGCACAAGGATCAGAGACTCGATAAGCTTATGGCAGCGATCGTGTTCCTCCAGTGGTGTCATTAATTCCAAGCGATTGCGATCGAGCGTAAAGCGAGCCGATCGTTCTGTGCCCATTTCTGCCAGCAGTGTTTCAAACTGCTGCCAGCTTACTTTTTCCAGCACGACTCGTTGTTCGCTGGGTTTCGGTGCTTTTGCCATGAATCGTTCGTAGAAATACGTTTGTCTCTATTAACGCATCTGGAAGGCGACGCGCGATCGCACGGCTTCAATGATCGTCGGGCAAATGATCCGTGTATTGATTAATCGCTTCTACCATGCTCTGCGAATACGGCTCAAGGATCGTCGCGGAGACATGCAACGCTGCTAACGCATCCGAAAAGTCTTCTGAATCAGGGTTAGCCGTTTGTAGCGTATTGAGTGCCGCGATCGCTCGTTCTAGCTGTGGTTGATAATCAGCCAGGTGTGCCTTGAGCAATGCTAAGGAGTTAGCGTAGGTCACTGTCATTTTTTAAGTCTCTTTTCTAGCTTGGCAATTTGCTGTCGGCACACTGCCACTGTTTTTTCCCACTTTGCAATGAGTCCTTGCTGCTGTTGTTCAGGCGGTCTGCTTAACTCACCCGCAATCTTCTGTAAATGTTCGTCTAACGCACGGTGCTGGCTCTCTAGCTGCTTGCGATACTCTTTGTTCTTCGTCATACCTTACGTTGTATTCTATCGCCCTCAAAGATGACGGAATTCTTTGACAAGGCAATAATAGACGGAATGCTTGTCGCTTTGCCCCACTATGCCTCAACCGCAACGACTGGACTACCGCAACTGCGACCTGCGAAATCGATCGTTCAAAAACAAAGACCTGGCAGGCGCAGACTTCAGTGGTGCTGATATTCGGGGGTGCAACTTTAGCAGTGCCACTTTAACAGGCGCAAATTTTCAACGGGTCAGAACCGGGCAGAGCCGTAAGCAGTTCATTACTCAGCTTGCTATTGCTATTGCTATTGCTGTCGCCGTCGCTGTCGCTATAGTTGGTGCTGGTGCTGACAGCCTCGCTTTCGCTTTCACTGGTTCTATCGTTATGATTTTTGCTGTCATTGAAATTGGCGTTGGTGCTGTCACTAGCGCTGTAGCTTTGACTAGCGCTGTCCCCCTCGCTGTCGCTAGCGCTTTCACTAGTGCTGTCGCTTCAATCTCTGCCTTCGACAGCGGTGCTGTATTTAGAGGTCTTGTTTACAGTGGGCTGTCCATTATTTTCAGTGGCTTTGCCATTTACTTGTTCAACACACTGATCAAAACCATTCGCATCACATCCGGCATATTCTTCAAGAGTACAGGTCTAACCCACGCAAGGTTTGATCAGACAAGGATTCAAAATGCTGATTTTTCGGATGCAGCTCTTGATTCTGTGATCTGGACAGGTGCATCGTTTGCTCAATGCAAATTCCCCGATGGCTTTAATTTGAAGATTAGGCAACTTTGTACTAGTCGCGATGGCCGCGGTCAGGATTACAGCCACATCAATCTAAAACGCCTTTACCTGGAAGGAGTGATGCTGGCGGGTGCTAACTTAGCAAGAGCAAACTTAAATGATGCGAATTTGCAGAATGCCAACTTAGAACGCGCCAACCTGCAAAGCACTCAGGCATTGGGCACTGACTTTACCAACGCGGTCTTAACAGGAGCCTGTATTCAAAATTGGGGCATCAACGCGGATACTCACTTCACCGATGTTCGTTGCGACTACATTTATTTAGAGCCAGATGAACAAGCGCGACAACCAGCTAGCGGGAGCTTCGCGCCAGGGGATTTTGCCAAACTGGTCAATCAGTTCTCCAAAACGCTCGATTTTCTCTTTCGCAATGGCATTGAACCACAGGCGTTTGATGTTGCGCTCCGCAATTTGCTCACGGAGTACAAGGATGCAGGCTTGTCGCTACAGGCTTTGGTGAATGTAGGCGATGGCGATCGGCTGGTCAAACTAAACGTTGCCAATTCCACTGCTGACCACGCACCCATGCACGCCCAGTTTACGCACGACTACGAAGCAATGCAGAAGCGACTGGAGGCAGCGCGAGCAGAAAAGCAGGCATTGCAGCAAAATCTCGCCCATGCAGAAGGGCAACTCACCGTCTATCGAGAGCAATCGGTGTTCTTGCAAGGCTTTGTTTATCACCAGACTGACCAATTTAGTAGACCGTCGTTTAACGCTCATAACTCACAATTCACAGGTGATCTTATGCCAGACAATGACAATAAAATCCAGTTCGGTAATGTGCAAGGCGATGTCAGCGGCATTGCAGGCGGGGACATCAGCGGTGTTGCAGGCAAAGACATTACAGGTGCAGCAGGCGGCAACATCAGCGGCACCCTTACTCTTACGATCGGTCAACTAGAGGCATCGAAAACGCCTGAAGCCCTTAAACTGGCAGATTTGCTGAAGCAACTGAAAGCCGCCATCGAAAAGCCCGACGCTGGCTTGGATAAGAAAGACCAGGAGAAAGCGCTGAAGCATCTGGATGCGATCGCAAAATTAGGTAACGATCCCAAAAATGCTGACCTGTTAGAAAAAGCAGGCGATGCGCTGGATGCCTTGCCGACGATCATCAAGCGCGGCAATGGGCTGCTTGAGTTCGCCGAGAAACATTTGCCCACGATTTTGTCAGGCGTTCGGGCAGTTTTGGCACCTTTGGGAGTTTCCTGGTAGCGATCGCCTTAGTCTGCCGCGCTAAAATGCTAAAACGCCATTAAAAGGGCTACGAGCGTCATGATTACTCAATTTATGGTTCAACCCTCATCCTGGGTCGAGTCTGGTATTACAGTTCAGAAAGTGAGAGATCTCAATCTGTTCAAATTTACCGATGAGCTTCAGGCTCGGCTAGAAGAACTATTGGCATTGCATAAAGCCGGAGCGCTGAATCCAGAACAAGAAGCTGAGTTAGCAGGCATTACGGAACTCGATCGTATCTTTACGATGTTGAATGCCAGACTGATTGCAGACTCATGACCATCTTTCCGATTATTCAGGGTTGTCCTAGCAACGTTGAACCGCTGTACAGTAGAGTGAGAAGCCGTTACAAAATGAAACAGTGGATTCCTCGCCAGCCGCAAAACCTCAGCTCAAACATCGATCGCTCCAAACGACACCAGCCAAAATCTTTCACTGGGTCAACATCGTCAGCCTGTTCTTGATGCTGACCAGTGGTTTGCAGATTTACAACGCCAATCCGGTCTTTGGTGGGCGTGAAGGGTTCCACTTTCCCTTCTTT
>DATNQS010000605.1:0-4413 GCA_036703925.1 Candidatus Sericytochromatia bacterium | reverse complement strand
TTCCTGGTGAAATTTATATTGGTGGAGCTGGTGTCACGCAGGGATACTTACAGCGAGAAGCGCTCACGCAAGAAAAATTTGTCACGATCGATGGCTCTCGCTTTTACCGCACCGGTGACATCGGACGGTTCGATACGGATGGCAATTTAGAAATGCTGGGGCGTGCTGATTTTCAGGTTAAATTGCGTGGCATTCGGATTGAGCTAGGCGAAATCGAAGCAACACTGCGTCAGGCACCCGGTGTGCGCGAAGGTGTTGTTATGGCGCGGGAGTTAGGAGCGCGTGCAGCGGAGCAGGGTGAAAAGAGCTTGGTCGCTTACGTGGTGCTTGATCAGGCTCAGAAGCCGCCGATCGAGAATATTCGTAGCCTACTGCAAGAGAAATTACCGGATTACATGGTGCCATCTGCCTTTGTAGTGCTAAATGCGATGCCAGTCAACATCAATCAAAAAGTCGATCGGCGTGCTTTACCACTACCAACGCCTGAAAACATTGCAGGTTACAAAGCATTCGTTGCTCCACGAAATGAGTGGGAGCAGCAATTGGCAACTATTTGGGAAACAGTGCTAGGCGTCAGCTCGATCGGCATCCATGACAATTTCTTTGAAGTAGGAGGACATTCCCTACTGGCTGCCTCTCTGATGATTCAAATCGAGGCAGTGTTCGGTCAAACGCTCCCCCTCAGCACTCTTCTGACCGAGCCAACGATCGCCCAACTGGCGGCTTTACTTAGTCAACCAGAGCAATTAGATAGACCCAACTCGGTTGTCTTACTTAGAGAGGGTGGAAGCAAGTCCCCAGTGTTCTTCATCCATGATGGCGAGGGCGAAACCTTGCTCTACCGCAATTTGGCGTACTGCTTGAAGCCAGAGCATCCCGTTTATGGCATCCAGCCCTACAGCCAAGAGCATCATCCCATTTTGCACACTCGCGTTGTAGAGATGGCAGCTTACTATATCGAACAAATTCGCACAGTTCAACCAGAAGGACCTTACTTGCTAGGCGGTTTATGCGTCGGTGGCTTCTTAGCCTTTGAAATGGCTCGACAACTGCAAAATCAGGGTCAAACCATTGCAATGGTAGCGCTGCTTGACACGGCAGATGTGGAAGCAACGATGCGGAGTGGTTTGATTGCCAATCAACGTTTAAGCAGCTTTTCGCAATCCTTGAACCAAGCACAACCACTGAACCCACAGCAGCTACTCCATATTCTCGGCAAAGCCAGTCAGAAGGTTTACAACCTGATCACCTATGAAATCCGGTCAAAACTTCAGAAGGTTCAAAATCAAACCAAGATCAAGCTGTTCAGGTATTGTCTGGATCGGGGTCTACCCATCCCGTCCTTCCTGCACAACCTCTCCGTTCGGATTGTCTTAAAGTTCGCTGAAAGAGAATATATTCCTCAGACTCCCTATCAAGGAGAATTGTTTCTTACCTTAGCGACGCAGAAAAGCAGGAGCTTTGACGGCACTCTTATTGACGATACTCCGTACGCAGATATGTACAGTGATCCGCTGCTGGGATGGGGAAATCGTTCAACTGAGGGGGTGAAGGTTTACCATAGCCCCGGTGGTCATTCCAGTATGTTGCAAGAACCCAATGTCCAGGCCATGGCTGAAAACATGCAGTCTTATATTGATGTGGCGCTTGCAAAGATATCCACATCCCAATCGCTGCCGAGAAGTGCACAACAGCCAGAAAAGTCCCTTGCTTCATAGAGCCTTTCCCCAGCCAATCCTAAACCAGCGAACTGAAACTGAGTGAACAGTTCAGTCATGACCCACTAAATTTCTACCCTATGGATATGACCCATCAAAATACTAATTCGTGTTCGTTACTGGTTGTCATCGTCAACTACCGCACTGCCCGTCTAACCATCGACTGCTTACGCTCTCTGGAAAGTGAAGTGCGATCGCGTCCAGACACCTCTGTTGTGGTAGTTGATAATGCCTCTGGAGATCACTCCGTAGAAGCAATTGATTCAGCCATTGCAACCAATGGTTGGGGAAAATGGGCTTCAGTCTTGCCCTCAGACCACAATGGTGGTTTCGCCTATGGCAATAATCTGGCAATCCGCCCAACACTTCAGGCTCCCAACCCACCCTCCTATTTCCTACTACTCAACTCAGATACGCAGGTGCGTCCTGGTGTATTCAAGGCGCTCACAAGCTTTATGGAGCAACACCCCGATGTCGGCATTGTCGGCAGCAAGCTTGAAAATCCAGATGGGACGAACTGGTCTACAGCCTTTCGCTTTCCCTCTCTACTGAGTGAGCTAGAGAGTGGTATGCGATTAGGAATTGTGTCAAAACTCTTGTCTAAATGGATTGTGTCCCAAACAATGACCAATGAGCCACAGCAGGTTGATTGGTTGCCTGGGGCAAGTATGATGATCCGTCGGCAGGTGTTTGAGTCAGCAGGTTTGATGGATGAAGGCTATTTCCTCTATTACGAGGAGACAGATTTTTGTCTCCAGGCTAGACGGAAAGGTTGGTCTTGTTGGTATGTCCCTGAAGGCAGCGTTATGCATATTGCAGGAGCAAGTACTGGGGTAACAACCAGAGATGACACTCCTAAACGATTGCCACAGTATCTCTTTGATTCTCGTCGACGCTATTTCGTGAAGAATCACGGTTTTCTATATGCTGCCTTAGCCGATCTTGCTTGGTCATTGAGTTTCGCGTTATGGAGAGTGCGACGAGCTGTTCAGCGCAAACCGGATGCGGATCCCCCCTACCTCCTATTCGACTCCCTGCGGAACAGTGTCTTTCTGAAGTTGGGGAGTAAGGGGTTGTAAAGAAACTACTTCCCTGGTTGCTTTTAAGACAACAGGCTGCTTTTAAGGCATCCTCTTAAGCAGGGAAACCAACGGCAGCAATGGAGGCTTTGCCAACGACTCGGTTTAACGCTTAATCGAGAAGTATGAGGGTAGAACGAAGGTACAGTATCGTTTTTTAGGTTTCAGTCGCCGACTATTACATTCTTTGAAGTTTTAGAGTCTTTTGCCAGAGAGGCTTCCAGCGGTGATGTAAACTGGGCGTTGACTCTGAAAGCCTTCAGCGGATGAATCTACCGCCAGTTTGGCTGACCGATACTGCAAAGTGTCAAGCATTCATTTGGAGCGATTCATAATATGTCTCATACGGTCAAAATCTATGACACTTGCATTGGCTGCACCCAATGCGTCCGCGCTTGCCCGACTGACGTTCTAGAGATGGTTCCCTGGGACGGCTGCCGGGCAGGCCAAATTGCTTCGTCGCCAAGAACTGAAGATTGTGTAGGCTGTAAGCGTTGCGAAACTGCTTGCCCTACTGATTTCTTAAGCATTCGGGTTTACCTGGGTGCTGAAACAACCCGTAGCATGGGTCTGGCTTATTAGAAACGTCGTTATTACGTTTGTTTAATCCATGTAAGTTCAAAGTCCAAAGGGGAGCGATCGCTCCCCTTTTTTTGTTGCTTTTAGATGTTTCTTTTTCTTACAGAGCGCCAATACAAACGGTATCAACCACCTGCATTAAGAACTGGCATTACCCAACAAACCATCTGGCTCTACTGCTGCCCGCTCTTTGGCTAGGCGGCGCTTGCGAGCATAGAGTTGAATGGCGATCGCAAAGCTAATGACCATCGCTACAATGCCCCATACGGTCAGGTCAGTAGGCAGATTGTTTTTGAACACTGCCAGCATGACGACAATGATAAAAAACACCGTCGGAAATTCATTGAACCAGCGGAAATGTTGCCCAGTCATTTTGCATTCGTCCGCTGCTAACTGCTTCATCAGTCGCTTGCAGTAGTGGTGATAGCCAATCAACAGCACCACGCAGGCAAGTTTTGCGTGCATCCAGGGCTGCTTAAGGACATCAGGTTCTGTTGTAACTAGCCCGATCGCCATTGCCACAGTCAACAGCATTGCGGGTGTCATGATAATGCTGTAGAGGCGTTTCTCCATGATTTGATACTGGCTTTTCAAAATGCTACGGGCAGGTTCTGGCTGTTCGTTTGCTTCGGCGTGGTAGACAAACAAACGGGGCAGGTAAAACATCCCTGCAAACCAACACACGATGCCAACAAGATGAAACGCCTTAAACCAGTAATACGCCATGAATCAGCCCTCTTAATTTTTTGCTTTCGACTTTTGCTTTTAGTTCTTTAACAAAGTCTTCGATCGCAAATTTGCAAACTTTAAAGCTGCAAGCTCAAACTTACGATCACCAATTTGCCATCGCTACACGGCATGGTTAAACAGAGCGTCTAAATAAACCCGTGCGGCGCGGCGATCGCATTCTCCATTTTGCAACAAAAAGAGGGACAATGCGGCCGCAAAGACGCGATCTTGATCCCAATCGGGATGCGTTTCGAGATAGAGAGTCAGTGCGTTGTGAAGTTCTTCAGGAATTTCAGCCAGAATGCTAA
>DATNQS010000604.1:0-4450 GCA_036703925.1 Candidatus Sericytochromatia bacterium | reverse complement strand
ATGCCTTACATCTCCTAATTAACCCAATGGGCTTAGGAAACTTTGGTGTGCTGGTGCAAGCTAAGGGGCTTGCCAGTTCCGAAAGTGTCCATTCGCTTAAAGGACTAACGTTGCCATCAGGTTAACTTGAGTCAAGTAAGTAATACAGATAACGGCTGAACCAAGCTAAGTAATTTGTATCATAGGGCTATCGACATGAAGCTCCGAGGTAGCTGGACAAAAGATGGTACAGCTACTACTTCATACCAGCCAAAGACAATCAGATTCAACTTAGAGAACCGAGCTGAATCGCCATATGTAGCTTGCTTTTGCTAGTTTGTGGCTCGCCCTACGATTGATGCTTTGCTCTAGTTGCCTGCTGTAATTGCTCTAGGAGCATTTTCTAGGACATCAAGGCGTACTGGCGCAACACCAGACTGGATGAGTCCCAACATACGAGCAGCACCAGCCGACAAATCAATGACACGATCGCCAGAAAAGGGACCTCTGTCGTTGATTCTGACTACTACGGATTGACCGTTATTAATATTGGTCACTACTACTTTTGTCCCAAAAGGCAACGTGCGGTGTGCGGCTGTCATTGCATTTTGATTGAAACGTTCGCCACTGGCGCTCGGATTACCGTGGAAGCCTGGACCATACCACGAAGCCATACCGCTCAGTTTTTGCCGGATGGCGCCCACAGCAACTTGCGACCAGTTATTTGGTTTTCCAGTCACGCTGTTTAAAGGAGAAGCGTTGCCGAGCAACCGTCGGAGGCGATTGGTCGCTTGAAGCGCATCTTTCTCCAGGCTGCGGGTTGTATCTGGTAACACCGTGTTGGCATTGATAACAGCAATCAGAGTTTTGTCTGCTTTGATGGCATACCGCTCGTCTGGAGCAGCCGCTTTGCTCGACTGGGCATTCCAGCTAACGGTGATGGTGCTAGCATCCACGCCATCTCGGTTAAGTTGATTGATTTTGGCGGCGATCGCGGCAGCTCTCAGCACTGGATCAGTCTGGGCAAGGTTGGCATCTCCCTGTGCTGCTTCGCTAGATTGAGCAGCTTCTGCTGTTGCGGCTGCGGATTTATCAGCACTGTTGAGAGACTTGGCAGTTGCGATCGCGTTCTCGGTAGCGTCGGTCTGTCGGCTTCCCATCTTCACTAATGGTGCTTTGACTGTTGTTGCCGCTGCGCTATCAGAGCCAGTTAAGGTCAGGACGGGTATATTGCGGACGTAAAGAGTTGCTGCTCTGCGCCCTGCCAGGTCATGTGACTGGACTTTAGCGATCGTCTCGCGTTCAGCGCTGACAACCGTTGGTTGAAGCTGTTCACCTAGCTTCACAACTGCGCGTGTCGGTGTCAAATCTGGAGCCAGTGCTTGGTCAAAAGCAGTTGCTTCGTCAGTTTGTCGCTCTGCTTGAGAGCGCTGTGGATCAGCTTCAACAGCAGCGTTGATCGGGGTTGTCTCAGAGGTTACAGCGTGAGTGGAGGCTGGGTTAAGGTTCGCCTCAGTAACCGAGTCAACTGTACCGATTGGGTTAGCGCTGCTAGCCAGCGGTGCACCTAGCGTTGCCATAAACAGGGTGGCAGTGAGACCACTAAGAACTTTTTGATTCATACATCCGTGTGTGAAGGGCATGGTCAGACGAGATTAGAGCGAGTCGAAAGTCTCTTGATTGACATGTCTTGTAGCTCGTACTCGTTTCGTATTCACTCCTAGGGTCAGAACTGCAACAGACTATCACGAAGTTTTTGCTTTGGGGATCAGGGATTTAACAGAGACACTTGCAGCATGACGGCTATTGTCTAGGTAAAAAAACCGTGTAGGCAAGTGTTACAGGATGTTTCGTTATCTGACATCAATTCGAGCGCTTCATCAAAACTTCACGTTAACTTCATAAATTTGTGACTTAAATCACCCGATAGTAGGATGAGGTAGTCGAAAGTGAAAGATTTTGCTTCTAGCGTTCAAAGGTTAGCCTGCAAGAGGCAAATCCGCTATGGTTTGAGTTACCCATTGGAATTTTCACGTTCAGGCTAAGCTGACGGCACATTCGCTCGCCCTAGCTAGAACAAGTTTCGAACGAGTGAGCCACAACCTTTATGGGTACTCCTAAAAAGGTAATGATAGCTATAAGCTCTTCCAGATCAGGCTTTCAGAACTTAAAGCTAACTTTGTAGACCTGAAGTGGCTCGACCGTTTTCACGTCTTTGCAGCAACCCATCCAGGAGCGCAACGAGAGCATCAGTACTGCGGCTTCTGTCTTAGCTCGATACTTGGAGCTGCTTATACGACAGTATCTCAATAAAATTCAGGCTGGCAAAGTGTTTTCAGCCCTCATTACCTCTAGGGCACTACCCCTTTATGAAAGGGTACAGCTTGTTCCCGAGTAAGGTAGAGGGAGATGAGCATGGCTGCTGCTCATGGTGATGATTATAAAAAAGCTTGTAAGAGATGTACGGATGCCCGTATCTGAGCGAAGCTTGAACTAATGAAGTTTGAAGCTAACACTGCAATGCAAATGCCTTCACCAACAGCGTCTGCGAACATGAAGCGATGGCAGCCTTTGGTGTAGCACGATACAGAGCGGTCGCTGCGCCGTATATAGCTTGCAACATTAGTCCAAGTGTTGCCCAAGCCGTTAGACACTAAATCTAGGTGAAATTGCTCTTGTTGCTGAAGAAGCCTTACACCAACTAGCAGACCTTGACCTAAGTGCGATCGATAAACACCAACCTTCAGCCTGCCCGCATTAAAATAGTCTTACTCTTTACTGAGTAAGCGCGTTGACAATGTTTTTTTACTGCTTTATCGTGCCATGTGGTACCTAGAGCTTCACCAGTACGGCAATTACGTTCCCACTGGTTTTAATCTATTCGGCTAGTTTGTGTGAGCGTTGCAGGCTTATTTGTGCAAGGTCGAGAAACCATGCGTCTGCTGCATCCGATTGATTAGACGCTCGCCCGTATTTCTGCTGTATCGGTGATTACGCTAGTTGGCAAAGCGTGTCAGGTGTTAGTCTTTAAATGTGTTTGCGGTGACGGTGAGTTTAAGGGAGAAACCCTAGCTAGAGAAGGGTTTGCACTGCTACTGCTACCACCGTAGTTTTTCTGTGACCCACCTCGATCGCACTTAACCAAAACGCCCCTATGACTGCGCTGTCTTCTGAATGGCAACACCACTTTGTTGAAACAAATCGTATTCGCCTGCACTGCGTGACCCAGGGAGAAGGTGACCTAGTAATTCTTCTGCACGGGTTTCCGGAGTTTTGGTACTCCTGGCGCTTTCAAATTCCGGCGCTAGCCCGCCACTTCAAGGTTGTTGTGCCTGATCTGCGTGGTTATAACGAATCGGATAAACCAGCTAACGGCTACGACCTAGACACTCTCAGTGCTGATATTCAAGGTTTGATCGAAGGGTTAGGGTATGCACGCGCTCATATTGTGGGGCACGACTGGGGCGGCACGATCGCATGGCATTTAGCACAAAAATTTCCCCAATATCTCAACCGTCTGGCAATTTTAAGCGCCGCACCGCCTCAGCGCTTTTTGCAAGAGATGGTGAGCAACCTGGATCAACTCCGTCGAAGCTGGTATGTGCTTGCGTTTCAGGTTCCTGGCGTTCCAGAATGGCTGATTCAGCAAAACCTGAAGGAATTTCTGAGAAGCTTGCTGCAAGGGCAGGCAATTCGGAAAGGGGCGTTCTCGGACGAAGAAACTAGGATGTATCAATCAGCTTTAGAGAAACCGGGCGCACTGTCTGCTGCCTTGAGCTACTATCGCCAGATGCTTTCGCCCTGGAATTGGCTGAAGGACGTGGGACGTCCACCCGCTCTTGTGACTGCGCCCACCTTAGTTCTGTGGGGGGAAGAAGATTCTCTCTTAAGCCAGAATTTAATTAAAGAACTAGACCAACTGGTTCAAGCGCCGTTTCGGCTGACGCTTGTGCCCCATTGTGGACATTGGATTCAGCAGGAAGCGCCACAAACAGTCAACCGCGAGTTGTTAGCTTTTTTGCGGCAGTAGAGGTTAGACGATCGAGCCACTGCTGTTGTGTTCCCGCGTTGACAATTGTGTGGATCGAGCGTTGGTAAGCTTGTCTCTTCGTTCCTAATCGTGCTTGGGTTAAACTTTTATAGTATTTGGGTGGGGTGAGTATATGCATAACGAGGGCGGAAATTCTACAACGCAACAGCTACTCACTGTGCTGGTACAGGCAACGGCTGAATTAACCCAATCGAATCTAACAGCAGAATCAGAAAATCGACCTGTTAACAGACCAGATTGGGCACCTGACAGAAGTGGTGACGACAGGTTTTGCTGAATTGAAGGAGTTGACGCAGCAGCAATCTGATACGGCAAAACGGCAAGAGCAAAATATCACTCGCCTCGTGGGGATTGTCGAGACGTTGATTCAGCAACGCACTTGAGGGTCTCCTGGTTGTTCAATTAGTTCGACATTGAATA
>DATNQS010000603.1:0-1790 GCA_036703925.1 Candidatus Sericytochromatia bacterium | reverse complement strand
ACATTTCATCCAGCATACAACTGAGGGCGGCGCTCAAAGGCTGGCGCAATTTTTCGTAAACCCAAGTAAACTCTGTAGCGATCGCTGCCATCTTGCCTCACTCTGTCGCCCCAATGGTTAAGATTCTTCTAAACTAAGCGTCAACCCTTTAGCAGAATCAGTTACGATTACTTACTGCGGTGATGTTGAGAACAGCGATCGCCTGCTCTTGAATGTTTGATCTTTGTCTGACGTTGAGTGAGTGATTCTGCGACCCTCGAGCAATGCCTGACCGAATCCATCACTAATAGTAATTGTCTGTAGCGAATATACCGATGAAAGTTACCCAGGAAAAACTTCCCGCCAGCCAAATTGGCTTGGAAATTGAAATTACGCCGGAAATGTCTCAAAAGGCGTACGAGCAAGTCATTCAAAAATTTACTCGTACTGCCAATATTCCTGGGTTTCGTAAAGGCAAGGTGCCGCGACAGGTATTGGTTCAGCGTTTTGGCTCCATGCAGTTGAAAGCAACAGCGCTAGAAGAGTTAATTGACGAGACGCTGAAACAAGCGATCGAGCAAGAAAAGATCGATGCACTGGGGAATTTTCAACTGCGATCATCCTTTGAGGAGTTGGTGAGCCAGTTCGCGCCCGGTTCAGCACTCACCTTTTCGGCTTCGGTTGATGTGCAGCCAGAGGTGGCGCTCCAGCAATATACTGACTTTCAGCTTCAGGCAGAAGAAATTAAACCCGATGCCGAACGTGTTGAGAAGGTGCTCCAGCAATATCAAGAGCAAACTGCAACCCTGATCCCCGTCGAAGGACGTGCTGCCCAATTGGGTGACACCACCATTGTTGACTATAAGGGCGTGCTGGTAAGCGATGATCCTGAAGCTGAGCCAGAGCCATTTCCAGGGGGTGAAGCGGAAGACTTTCAGGTAGAGCTAGCCGAAGGGAAGTTCATTGAAGGCTTCATTGACGGCATTGTAGGTATGAACCCAGGCGAGACAAAAGACCTTTCGATTCCGTTCCCAGACGACTACACCCAGGAGACGTTGGCTGGTCGAGACGCAATCTTTACTATTACTCTGAAAGAGATTAAAGAAAAAGAGCTACCCCCACTCGATGACGATTTTGCTCAAGAAGTCAGTGAGTTTGAAACACTGGCAGAACTACGATCGTCACTCGAAGCGCGTTACGTCGAAGAAGCTGACGAGAAAACAAAGGCGAATAAAGAGCAGGCAATTCTGGATGAGCTGCTTAAGCACATTGAGGTCGAGCTGCCAGAAACCTTGATTGAGCGAGAAATGACCTATCTCCTCAACCAGACAGCGATGCAGCTTCAAAATCAAGGCATTGATGTTAAGCGGTTGTTTAACCAGGACACAATTCCGATGCTGAAAGAGCGATCGCGCCCCGAAGCCATCGATCGCATCAAGCGCACGCTAGCACTGGGCGAAGTTGCCAAGCGGGAAGCTATCAAGGTTGAGCCGAGCGAAGTAAAGGCAAAAGTGTCTGAACTGATGGAAGAATTGGGCGATCGCGACATTGATCCCGATCGTCTGCAAGCCGTTGTGGCAGAAGATTTGCTCAAAGAAAAGATTGTGGACTGGCTGCTTGAGCGGTCTACGGTCGAGCTTGTTCCTGAAGGCACACTGGCAAAGCCAGAGGATGATGCAGAGGCAGATGACCTAGAATCCAATGATGCAGACGTAATTGAAGCAGCAAACAGCACCATTGATGTCACGCCAGTCGTTGAAACTGAAGCTAGCACTACTGATGTCGCTGTTGACGCAACCGAAACTGAAGCA
>DATNQS010000602.1:0-3163 GCA_036703925.1 Candidatus Sericytochromatia bacterium | reverse complement strand
AAGGAGAATCTTCATGTCACAAGTACCCGATCTCAATCAACTGTTCCAATCAGCTCAAACAGAAGGCATTCTGTCTAATGATTCATTGCAAGCGCTCAATGTGCACGATATTGGTGCTCAAATTCAAGCAGGGCTGGGCCTTCAGGTTGATGATGTCACCGCTAGTGAAGTGGTGCTAGTCACGATCATGCCGGATGACTCTGGCTCGATCGAGTATGGCGGCAATGCTGCGATCGTTCGTGCTGGGCACAACACGGTTTTGGATGCCTTGCTTAACTCCAACCAGCAAGACAACATTCTGGTACACAATCGCTACCTGAATGGGTTCGTTCTATATCCCTACTGCTCTGTTTCGCAAGCCGTACGGATGGACACCCAGAACTACACACCAAACCAGGGAACACCCTTGTATGACCAAACGGTTGTGCTTTTGGGAACCGTGCTGGCAAAAGCGCAGGAGTTCTCCGACAATGGAGTACCTGTACGAACCGTAACCCTGATCATTTCCGATGGAGCCGATGCCCATTCTCACCGAGCCTCTGCTAAAACTGTGCGATCGCTCGTTCAAGATCTGCTGCGAACTGAAAACCATATTATTGCCGCTATGGGCATTGATGATGGTGGCACCGATTTCCATCAGGTTTTTCGAGAGATGGGGATTCGAGAGCAATGGATTCTTACCCCAGGTAACAGTCAGAAAGAGATTCGGAACGCCTTTCAGGTCTTTTCCCAATCGGCTGTGCGTGCCAGCCAAAGTGCGGGTGGCTTCAGCCAAGCGTCATTGGGCGGATTTAGCGCCCCATAGTAAAGAGCACGATGAGTTTTTGAGCGACACCAATTGATGTAGGTGATGGTGCAGTTGAGCCTAGAGGAGGGGTATTTCCATGAGCTTTGCTCTAAGTTGAGTCACTTAAGCATCTTATAGAATTGTTAGAACCCCCTATCTCTAGCTGAAACTAAACTTTTTGCACGAACGATCGCCCCAGCAAGCCCTGGGGTCGCACCATCAGCATAATGAATAAGAGACCAAAGGCGATCGCATCCCTGTAGGCAGAGTAGTCTCCTGGCACGAACGCTTCCACCAACCCGATGACTAGCCCGCCCACAACGGCACCGGGAATACTGCCCAAACCACCCAGCACAATGACTGCCAACCCTTTTAGCCCAAAGCCAATGCCAAAATACGGTCCTGCAATGCTGACGCTGGAGCCAACGAGTGTCCCTGCCAAACTGCCTAAAAAGCCGCTGACAAAGAACGTCAGGACGATAAAGCGATCGGTATCAATGCCTAGCAAACTCGCTGTTGTGGCATCTTCCGCAACTGCCCGCATTGCTTTGCCATACTTGGTGGCATTGATTAAATAGGTAAGCAGGGACAAAATTACGACCGAGACGGCAAAGATTACAATTTGCACACTGCGGATGGGGATGGGATTTTCTGCTGTCCCAAAGTTGATTGCAGGCGGCAGGTTGCCATAAATATCTGCCGGAAAGGTATAGCTCTCTGCACCAACGAGATACTGAATCACATTGACAATCACAAACGCGACACCGAGGCTAGAAACAACTGTCAGCAGAGGATCTGCGCCTCTTCGTCGTAGCGGTCGAAACGCCAAGCGCTCGACCAGCACGCTCACGAAGCCAGAGAGAATGCTACTCACGACGATCGCCACTGCAAACGGCATCTTCACTGGTAACATCGCATTTGCTAGCAAGCCGTTAAACCCAAACGCTCCACCAATCAACACATAGGTAAAGTACGCACCCAGCGTAAAAATTGCGCCGTGGGCAAAGTTAATGATGCCCAAAATGGAAAAGACGAGCGTGTAGCCTAAGGCAAAAATGGCGTAGACACTGCCGATCGACAGCCCATTCAAAAAGTTTTGCAGAAAGACAGTCAGACTCATGGCGTGTGTTCAATATTTCAGACTGTCAACAGATAGACAGATGGATTGGCATTCCCTCTTTGCAGACCTCATTTCAAATAGGTAAACGTGCCGCTATGGCCGTTTGCATCCATTTTGATTTGGGCAACGTAGAATTCTTTCTGCACAATTTCACCCTCAGGTGTAAACGAAATTTCGCCTAGTGGCGTGTTGTATTTGCCAGCAAGAAGTTGCTTGTTAAGTGCGGTTCGTAACGCTGGTAAGGCCGTTTGGCTCACCTTTGACTGTTTATCTAATACCTTCAGCGCCTCTACAAACACCTGCACGCCTGCAAAGGTTTGGGCACTAAACTGCGGTGGCTCTTTTTTGAACTGGTTACGATACGCAGTGCGAAAGGCAGCGTTCACTTCACCAGACTGCTCTGGACTATATGCTTGGGCAATCAACACACCGTCACACAGCGCTTTGCACACAGGGAACACATTGGACGTATTCAGCCCATTGCCGCCAATGATGAGTCCTTTGTAGCCCAGTTCTCTAAGTTGACGCACGAGATTACCACCATCTGCTGCCAGTCCAGAAATGATGACTAAATCGGGCTTGAGATTAATGGCTGCCGTTGCTTGACTTTGAAAATCGGTGTCGGTGGTAAGGAACTTTTGAACGGTGGCAAGTTCGAGGTTTTGCTCCTTGACTGTCTGCTGGAAAATCTCGGTTTCGGACTTGTTGAAGGCATCATTCTGAGCGTAGAAGACCGCTACTTTCTTGATTTGAGGATTGAGTTTAAGCGCGGCTTTGACAGCGTTAGGAGCCACCACCGAAACGGGTGCAGAAACACGAGCGATGTACTCACCAATTTGTGGAATGCCTTTGGCTGTGTTGGAGGGTCCGATAACAGGCACTTTCGCACGATCGGCGATCGGATCAGCACTAAACGCCTGCTGCGACAAGGTGGGTCCGACAATGCCGACTACTTTGTCTTTCGTAATCAACGCCTGAAACGCATTGTTTGCGCCCTGCTCATCGCCACCAGTGTCTTGAAACACGAGCCTGATGGGTGTGCCATTGATGCCACCGTTAGCGTTGAAATATTGCTCGGCAATTTTTGCGCCAGCGACTTCTTCTTGCCCCAGCAGCGCGACGTTACTGGTCTGAGCCACACCAATGCCGATCGGAATGCCCGTAGCTGCTCCGTTTGTTGCAGACGCATTTGATGCACCAGATGCCTGCGGTGAGGCACCCGTCGTTGTAGGAGGCGGATTAGGACTACAGGCAGC
>DATNQS010000601.1:0-5359 GCA_036703925.1 Candidatus Sericytochromatia bacterium | reverse complement strand
CAAACTTTAGAGCTAGCATCATCTGATTACCAGCCAGAACGAGAAGAATACCTGGAGCGCATCGGCGCCACTCGGGTTGCTCACACGCTGATGATGTCGCGATCGGTCTGGCATAAGCTGCGGGAGTCAAAGCTGCCGATGGCACTCGATTCGCTTCAGCTTTCCGAAGTGCTACAAGGGTTCAAACCGGCACGTAAGCCAGTACCTGGCCGTATCTCTCTGCTGCGTTTGTGGAACCAATCCACCACTGATCCTAAAGCAGGCAACGCCACTCCCGACACTGACAACCCTCAAAGCGAGGTGACGCGAGGCAATCAATCGCTGTTAAAGCTGCCTACGTCTACAGATTTTTCTGACCCGCCGCAGGAAGGGCCTTGCTGCTAACCAGTGGAACGTGATGCAAATCTCTGCACTGGGGTTAGACGTTGGTCGAAAGCGGATTGGTGTGGCAGGGTGCGATCGTACGGGGCTGATCGCCGCTGGGCTCATGACGATCGATCGCCGCTCCTTTCAGCAAGTGCAAAGCCAGCTTCAACAGCTTGTCACAGAACGTAACGTGCAGGTCTTAGTGGTGGGCTTGCCGTACACCATGAGCGGATCGATCGGTGCACAAGCCCGTCACATTCAAAAATTCGCCCAGGCAATGGCAACCGCACTACAGTTACCGCTGGAATATGTAGACGAGCGGCTGACCTCTTTTCAGGCGGAACAGTTGCTTCACGCACAGAAAATCTCCCCTTCTCGCAATAAAGGGCTAATCGATCGCAAAGCTGCGTCCCTCATTCTGCAACAATGGTTGGATGAGCGCCGCCTCAAGGCAACTTACACTCAAACGTCTCCAAAACCCGACGCGGCTGACTCTGAAGCGCTGGATTCAACCACCTTCTAAGTCATGGGTAGAAACGTGTAAACCGCCTGTAAAATGATCGATTTTAGTGGAGAGTCCGGCATGGATGAAGACGATCTCGAGATGGAAGTAGAAACCGTTACCCTGACGGATGATGCCGAACGGACGATTACCTGCACCATTGAACATTCTCTAGAAGTAGAGGGGCAGGAGTATGTGCTGCTTTTACCAGTCGATTCACCCGTCGAAATTATCGCTTGGCAGGAAGATGGCGACGAGGAAGAAGCGGTTCCCGTTGAAGATGACGAAGACATCAATCTTCTCTTTCCGGTTGCCAAAGTTGTTCTAGAGGAGCAAAACCTGGTGCTTAAGCGCACTGCCGTTACCCTAACGGTAGAAGGTGAACTCCCCGACCTGACGGAGGAAGATGACCTCGCAGGCTTAGAATCGGACGCTGATGGTGAAGAAGAAGAACTGCAATTTCTGGCAAGCTTCTACTACGAGGAGCAAGAATTTGGCATTTACGCACCGCTTGACCCCTTTTTCATTCTGGCGCGCGTTGATGAGAATAATCAGCCTCAGCTACTGACACCAGAAGAGTTGGAGAAGATTGAGCCACTGCTGCCGATGATTGAAGACCAGTTGATTGACCAGTTTGATTAACTTATTTGAAGGTGCTTATATGTTTTTAGTTGTTAGCTGTTAGTTGCTATGTCTTGCTAGTGGGATCGCTGAGGAGCTTTCTAACAAATAAATACCTGTAGGGGCAGTTTTGGCAGCAAAGTTAACGGCTAGAGGTCAAGACTTTAGCAAAACCTGCCTTTACCCCATAGTCAAGCTATACTTGGCAATCTCCCTGCTATTGGCAGCTAATGACTAACAACTAGCAACTCTTTATTCTCGATCGATTGAACCAGCGACACAGCATGAAAGCAATTCAAGGCATGATCAAGGGTGCGATCGCTCTGCTGTTAATAGCAGCGATTGGTGCAGTTGGCTGGCGTGGTTGGTTGTGGTGGACAACTGCCAATACGCCCCCGATCGCCGCTGGAACGACAGCAAAACCCATTAAGCTACGGATTCCGCCAGGCACCTCAGCCCAGGAAATTGGCAGAGATTTACAGGCACTCGGCATAATTCGTTCAGCGACCGCATGGGATCTTTGGTCACGCTGGCGCATGTTTAAAGAACCGGACGGTGGCTTTAAAGCAGGTGTATATCAACTGTCACCAACCGAACCATTAGAGTCAGTAGCAACCAAAATTTGGGACGGTGAGGTGGTTCGTCTGGGCTACACCATTCCAGAAGGTTGGTCGCTCCGGCAAATGGCAGCTTATTTTGAGGAGCAAGGGTTTTTCTCGGCGCAGGCATTTCTTACGGCTGTAGAGCGCTTTCCCACTGCCCAGTACACCTGGTTACCCAACAAGATCGAACCTGGATTACCGCTTTTAGAAGGGTTTTTGTATCCTGACACCTATGATGTGTCGGGGCTGCCAGTCGAACCCGAAGCCATTTTAAAGCAGATGCTCGATCGCTTTGAGCAGGTTGCTTTACCCCTTTACAAGCAAGGACAAAAGCAAACTAACCTTAGCTTTAGCCAATGGGTGACGCTTGCCAGCATTGTTGAGAAAGAAGCAGTGATCGCTAGCGAACGCCCTCGCATTGCAGGCGTGTTTGTTAATCGCTTGCAAAAAGATATTCCTCTCGGTGCTGACCCAACGGTTGAGTACGGGCTGGGCATTCAGCAAACGCCAGACCAGCCGCTCACTTTGGATCAAGTCCGTACGCCTTCTGCCTACAATACTTACCTTAATGCAGGGTTGCCGCCAACGCCGATCGCCAGCCCTGGTCTCGCCAGCCTCAAAGCGACTTTAAAGCCAGAGGACACCGATTTTCTCTACTTCGTTGCACGGTACGATGGTACCCATGTTTTTAGTCGCACCTTGGCAGAGCATCAGTCAGCGCAAGCGACGATTCAGGATAAGCGCAAGTCTACTAAGCCCAACAATGTTCAGTAAGTGAACCCATCGATCGCCTTTCGCAGTGCAGTCTACCCGGACATGGTTGTCCGCCTACCAACACGATGTATGCTTTTACTGTTAGCAATGGGTTGGTTCACGCTTCTAGAACCCATCATTCCTACTTTTATTTATGTCCTGGGGCAAACTTCTTCAACCTGATCTCATCCTGCACGGACCAATCCTGCAACTGACACCCGCAATGCTGCAACAGCATCAGCTTAAAGGGTTAGTCCTTGACGTAGACGAAACTCTGGTGCCCATTCGGATGTCTGAGGTTTCGGCAGAATTGCTGCCCTGGGTAAACGAAATCCGCCAGGTGGCAACCCTGTGGCTTGTCAGCAATAACATTAGCGAGAACCGCATTCAACGGATTGCTAAAGCCTTAGATTTACCTTATATCACTGGTGCTGCCAAGCCGTCCCGTCGTAAGCTGAGACGGGCTGTAGAGGCAATGGGGCTACCGATAGAGCAAGTGGCAATGGTGGGCGATCGTCTCTTTACCGATGTCTTAGCAGGAAATCGTCTCGGTTTGTTCACCATTCTGGTCGAGGCAATGGTCAATCCCAATGAAGCAGCTAAACGATCGCCTCTCCATACGCTTGAAGTTCGGCTTTCGCAAGCCCTAGGTGCCTCCTTCTTGCCAGATAAATAACTGTTAGAGGGAGAATGCTGGCTGTCTGACCCACCTTTATACTTGGGAGTTAAAACCGCCGTTACAGAAGCAACCAAAAGAAATGAAACACTAAGTCAGTTGTACTAAAGCTAATGCTTAAGAAAAACTTAAAGCAGTAGGGATCAACAAAAACGGCTGCTAAATTGATGAGTATAGTACTGGAGTCGGCCTAGATAAAGACTCTAACGATGAATGACTGTGAATACTTGGCAGGCGCTAGATCCACCCTATAAGGATTCTGGCGCTTCGCCATTTTAAAGCGATGATTGCTTAGACTAAAACCTCTAACGCGATCGCAACTCGAAGCAATGCCCCAAACTCTGGTTGTTAAAATTGGTACGTCGAGCCTGACTCAGCCAGCCAACGGGCTTTTGGCACTGGCAACGATCGCCACTCTTGTGGAAGTGCTAAGTAGTCTCAGACAACAAGGCTACCGGATTGTCCTGGTGTCCTCTGGAGCTGTAGGAGTCGGCTGCGCGAGGCTAGGGATGATCGAACGTCCGCATACGATCGCTCTTAAGCAAGCAGTAGCAGCCGTTGGTCAGGGGCGGCTCATCCGTATCTATGACGATTTTTTTACCTCTCTACAGCAGCCGATCGCACAGGTACTACTGACTCGTAGCGATCTGGTACAGCGCAACAGCTATCTCAACGTCGCACGCACCTTTCAGCAATTGCTTCAGCTTGGCGTGATTCCCATCGTCAATGAAAACGATACGGTGGCTGTCGATGAACTGAAGTTCGGCGATAACGATACGCTTTCGGCGCTAGTTGCCAATCTAGTACGGGCAGACTGGCTGTTTTTGCTAACGGATGTCGATCGCCTTTATTCAGCCGACCCACGCAGCGATCCTGACGCGCAACCGATCAGCCGCATTAGCCGAATAGAGCAACTGAAGGAGCTACAGGTCAAGATAGGGGATCGTGGCTCTCGGTGGGGCACTGGCGGCATGACGACAAAAATTGCCGCTGCCCAAATCGCGATCGGTGCTGGAGTGCGTACAGTGATTACTGACGGTCGTCACCCCAGAAACCTGGAAAAGATCTTGCAAGGCGAGGCGATCGGCACCCAGTTTGAACCCCAACCTCGTCCTGCCAGCGCTCGCAAACGTTGGATCGCTCACGGGTTAATTCCTACGGGCACACTCTACCTGGACGATGGTGCTGTCAAGGCTATTCGTAACGCCGGACGATCGCTCCTCGCCACTGGAATCGTACAAGTAGAGGGCAAGTTCCAAAGCCAGGAAGCCGTAGTACTGCGCGATCGCTCTGGGCTAGAAATTGCCAGAGGTATCGTTAACTACCACAGTACGGAACTTCAGCAAATTAAAGGGCAGCAATCTGACGCGATCGCCACCATTTTGGGCTACCCCGGTGCTGAAACTGTTGTGCATCGAGACAATCTAGTTCTGAGTTAATGGCTTAAGGACCAAAAACGTGGGCAGCACTGAAATAAACTCAGAACTTATCCTTCATCCTGACTCCTCCCCGTTCGCTGACCATTGTGCGAGCCGACGATCGTGCCAGTGCTTTTCGATGAGGCGGATAGTCAGCAGGTTGAGAGGCTGCTGCAAGAAGAGACTCCAGATTAAACCGATACCCCACATTGCGAACCGTTTGAATCAAGCTGGGCTGGCGGGGATCAGTCTCGATTTTTTTGCGAAGCGACAGGATATGCGTATCAACTGTACGAGGGTTGTCGATCGCATCAGGCCAGGCTCGTCGCAGTAATTCTAGCCGACTAAGGGGCATTCCACCAGCCTGAGCTAGCACATACAGCAAGCTAAACTCCTGAGGGGTCAGCTCGACCAGATCACC
>DATNQS010000600.1:0-3526 GCA_036703925.1 Candidatus Sericytochromatia bacterium | reverse complement strand
CTTTATCAGCATTTGTGAAGCTCTCTACCAGTTTGATATTCTCTCCTCCTTTTTGGCTGGCTGGCTGCCAACGCTTATTGGGTTGGTCTTTGGCGGTATTTTACTGGTGCGGCTTAATCGGTAGGGAGAGAAGGTAAAAGGCAAAAGGCAAAAGGCAAAAGGTAAAAGAGGGGAAGTCAGGAGCCAGAATTAATTCAAAACTCAAAACTTCCAAAACTCCCAACTTTTAGCCTTTAGATTTTAGCCTTACCCCTCACCCCTCACCCCTCACCTCTAAAAGTGCTGAATAATCGCCTTGGCAAATTCTGAACACTTTAGCGGTGGCTCTACGGGCGGTTCCATCATGCGGGCGAGGTCATAGGTAACTTCGCGGTTAGCGATCGCGGCACTAAGACCTTTGGTAATCAGATCTGCCGCTTCTTGCCAGCCTATGTATTCGAGCATCATGACCCCAGACAGCAATAGGGAACCGGGATTGACGCGATCGAGTCCGGCGTGTTTAGGAGCAGTGCCGTGAGTGGCTTCAAAGATGGCGCACTCGTCGCCGATGTTGGCTCCAGGTCCCATGCCGAGCCCACCGACGATCGCCGCCGCCGCATCTGACAGATAATCGCCATTCAGATTCATCGTCGCCAGAATGGAGTATTCATCGGGTCGCGTCTGAATCTGCTGAAAAATGCTGTCGGCAATGCGATCGTTCACCATGATTTTCTCTTTCCACTGTCCGTTGCCGTGCGTCTCCCAGATTGCGTCCAGGACTGCTTTCACCTCGGTGCAAATGGCTTCTTGCTTATCCGCCGTCAGCGCGTTGTAACCTGGATCAATTTGACGCGCGTTTTCTTCAAGCGTGATGTCTGGATGACGTTCCTTATTGCCCAAAATCCAGGATTCGCGCTCGGTGACGCATTCGGCACGAAACTCAGAGGTCACCAATTCGTAGCCCCAGTCACGAAACGCGCCTTCGGTATACTTCATGATGTTGCCCTTGTGGACAAGCGTGACCATTTGCTTTGCTTTTGGCAGACGCAGGGCGTGTTTCATAGCGCGGCGCACCAAACGCTGAGAACCTTTTTTGCTGATGGGCTTAATGCCAATGCCTGCATCCAATGGGATTTGTTTCTTGCCGTGTTCAGGGGTGCCAGGAATCAGGTCTTCGTTAAGGAGTTTGATTAAGCGATCGGCGGTCTCGCTCCCTTGTTTCCATTCGATGCCCAGGTAGATATCTTCAGTATTTTCACGGTAAATAATGACATCCAGCTTTTCGGGCGTGCGATGGGGTGACGGTGTACCCGCATAGTATTTGCAGGGACGCACACAGGCATAGAGGTCAAAAATCTGGCGAAGCGCCACGTTGAGCGATCGAATGCCGCCACCGATCGGTGTAGTCAACGGTCCTTTAATCGCGACTCCATACTCTTTGATTGCTGCCAGCGAATCGTCTGGTAGGTACTGATACGTGCCGTAGGTATCACAAGCTTCATCACCCACAAAAATCTTGAACCAACTAATTTGGCGCTTGCCGCCATACGCTTTTTCTACGGCTGCATCAAAAACGAGCTGGGAAGCTGGCCATAGGTCAATGCCCGTGCCATCCCCACGGATGTAGGGAATGATCGGATTATCAGGAACGCTTGGTTCACCGTTTTGGAACGTGATTTTGGCACCCGTGGTAGGGGGTGAAATCTTTTCATAGGTCATTTATAGTCACTCCTGTATTTATGTAGCGGCGCACCATCGCAAACAAGCAGCGGCTGAACGGCATTAACCAGACAACGTGCATTAACAGCATCGTTTAGCTGCGCTGCTGTGGTTAGAATAGCCCAATGGCTGGGCAGGTTTGTAGCCCATCTGACTGCGCTGGAGCGATTGTCTACCAGACGTAAAATGACTGCACATAATTTGACCTGAGAGCTTGTTGAGTAGCCGTATAACTAACACACCCTCTTGGTTACCTCTTAAGGGAGCTGCATAAAGTGATTTTGTACGTCCAGATATTTAAAAAATAAGCATCAAGTTTGTTCAGGGTAATAGCAGTCTAGCTAGCTGTTCACGCTCGATCACAAAAAACAAGGGGTGGACGATTCTGCATGATTGGTTAAATCTTGTGTTCTAAATTAGACCCTCTAAAAAATTTTTACTTTTATGAGTTCTAAACCTTACATTTGCTTTGTTCAAACTCTTTGGGAACTCTAAGATAGGAACATGGTAATGGCTGAACTTTATCAGCAATTCAGCCTGCTTAACCCCAAGCCGTCGTTTAATGACAGCAATGGTGAAACGCCTCCCCCACAAATGGGCAAACGACTCAGCAACCTAGGTAGTTAGCTAACTCAAAAAGAAGTACGTCTCACAGAGTCTCTCAATCAGCTTGTTCTAGAATGATTGCTGCTTTTACCTGAAAGGGTCTTTTGGCGGGTTTTCAAGGCATCTCATAGTGTGCTCAGGTCAATACTGGACGATGTGCGTGGATAAAGCTCAAGCGGTTTTGTGTCTGTACCTCGTACTGCTGTGTAGGACTCTAGATGAAAAAAATTTTAGTGGTTGACGATGATGCAACGCTGCGGATGGCGTTAACGCGCTATCTAGAAAAACGGGGATACCAGACGCAAGATGTCGCGTCTGGCATTGAAGCGCTCTTGGTCTTTGAGCAAGATCCTCCAGATCTCGTGGTCTCAGATGTCATAATGCCTGAGATGGATGGGTTTGAATTTTGTCGCCGCTTGCGATCGACCCGTTCTGGGCAACTCGTACCCTTCATTTTTCTCTCTAGCAAAAGAGAAGTCGAAGATCGGGTACAGGGGCATTCGATCGGTGCGGATGATTACTTGATTAAACCCTTTGAACCGAGAGAGCTATTAGCAAAGATCGAGTCGCAGTTGGAACGATCGCGTCGTATCCACAGCGAGATTGTGCTGCTCATGCAGCGCGAAGCAAGTAATTCCAATCACAATGGACATGGGGCATCAACGCCCCAGCCCTTGCCGTTGACCCCTGCCGAAGAAAAGGTGTTTTGGGAGGTGATTCAAGGGTTCACTAATAAACAGATTGGCGATCATCTCTTTGTTAGCCCTCGAACAGTGCAAACTCACCTCAGCAATATTCTTAGCAAGTTGCAGCTAGAAAACCGTTCTCAGCTTGTCCGCTTTGCCTTTGAACGGGGCTACAAGCTGCCAAGTGAGAGCTTATTGCAAGATGACGGCTAGCGGTAAACTTAAAATAAGGCTAAAAGCTAAAGGCTAAAGCACCTCTGCTATCTTTGTTTATCTTCCTCTATGGTTTCTGGTCTTTATACGTTAGATGAACTAAGACAGGCGATCGCGGCTGACCCACAGCGGTGGCGACCGTTGGTTTTTACAAATGGTTGCTTTGACTTAATCCATGCCGGTCATGTGCGCTACTTACAGGTAGCAAGAAGTTTAGGAAAAGCGCTTGTAGTCGGGTTGAACAGCGATCGTTCAGTACAGGCAATCAAACCACAAGCTGTAGGGCTGCCCCCACGACCCATTGTGCCAGAGCAGCAGCGGGC